>VXRD01000115.1 GCA_009838845.1 Gemmatimonadota bacterium
GCTCGGCCCTGATGGTGCCGCTACGCTTGATCGAAAAGATGCGCTACGGGCGCGCTGTGGCTCGGACGAAGATCGCGCATCCACCGATCTTTATCATTGGACATGCCCGCACGGGCACGACGCACTTGCACTATCTCCTGACACGCGATCCGCAGTTCGCAATCGTCTCGTTGTTCCAATCCATCGCCCCGACATTCTTTCTGATCAGCCGTGGTTGGATCAAGCGTTTCATGGCCAAACAGCTCAATCCAAAACGTCCGCAGGATAATGTCAAACTGGAGATGGACCTGCCCAATGAGGAGGAATTCGCGATTGCCAATTCCTCTGAGCTATCCAACGTTCACTTCCTTACATTCCCATCCAGGGCGACGGAATACTTTGAAAAATATATCTTCCTGAGGGGGCTGACTGAGCGGCAACAGGCGCGCTGGGATGCCGTCATCACGGACATCATTAAAAAAGCCACCCTTGCGGGCGGTGGAAAACAGTTGGTACTCAAAAGCCCCTCCAACACCGGCCGAATTCCCCACCTCCTGCGCCTTTTCCCCAATGCCAGGTTCATTCATATCGCAAGAAATCCCTGCGATGTCTATTACTCGACAAACCATACATTAAGAAAGATGTTTGAGTTGTTCCTGCTGGAGGAGCATCCGGGCGATTTTTCGGACTTCGTCATCACCGAGTACAAGGCTCTAATGGAACAATACCTGAAAGACAGAGCTTTGATCCCTGAAGGCAATCTGGCAGAAGTGAAGTATGAGGACCTCGTAGCTGATCCACTGCGCGAACTGGAACGCATCTACGCGACACTCGGATTGTCCGATTGGGAAAGCGGAGGAAAGCAGGCAGTGATCGAGTACCTGAGCACACTCTCGGACTACCAAAAAAATACATTCGAGCCGGACCCTGACGCTATGGCGCGCATTTCACGGACCTGGCGGTTTGCCTTTGAAGAATGGAATTATGAACTACCAGTAAAGCTATAGACCAGCCTCAATCTATGTGCCAGTTTTAGATGAATTACTCTAAAAATCCCTCGCATTAGCCTCCACCATCACCTCAATAGCTACCAAATGCGCTGCAACGCGCACATTCATCGGCTGTGCTGTCGGGCTTTCTGACGTCACCAGATGCCCTGTATGGCCTCTCTGATACAAAGCGATCGGTATGCCCTCCCCATATTTTCGCCTCGACACCTCCATATTGGGATGAATCACCCCATTGACCGCAATCTCGTCCTCAATCTCGGACTGTTTGTTAATCGGACACACCTGTGCCACCCGCGCCACCATCGCCCGCCCCAGGGATTCTCGGACCCCAAACATCTCGTACAAATAAAACCCCGGACTCTCCCAATCCTCGTGCAAATCGATCACACCTGCAAAAACCCGTCCTTCTACAAACCCCTTCAAAATCTCAATCTCGGGCACATCATCGCGCAAAAACGCCCAATTCACATCCACCTCCTGTGCATTGAGCCGCGCATTGTGAACATAGCTCCACGGGCACAAACACGGAATAACCTCAAAACGCACCCGATCAGCCCAGCGATCCCACTCCCCCTCTAAAAAAGCGAGCGCAGCCTCCACGCCAGCCGGTTCATCGCCGTGCGTCCCCCCATTGATATACACAACAGGCGCGTCTCCCTTGCCAGCAGACACGCGCAAAACCGGCAAACCATCAACCTCCCCCAATATCTGCACATCAACACCAGACACCGCTTCCACGCGCCTGACAACAGCATCGTAATCCCGTTGAACCATCACATATCCCGAAGCGCACCAATCACCCGCGCGTGAATCTCACGGGCACTCACCACCACCCCGCGATTGTCCTCCATCTGAGCAGCAGATACAAAATCCAGCGGCCTGCCAAACATATCGCTCACCTTCCCACCGGCTTCCTCAACAATAAGAGCACCCGCAGCGTGATCCCATATATTCTCGCGATAATCGGGATATTCTGGCGACGGCAGCCTCAAATACAACGCCGCATCGCCGCGTGCCACCGCACCGTATTTCACCTGACTATCCATCCTGAGCGAAGGAGAAACAATCCCAACCGCCCGAGCCACAGCTCCCTGTGCATCGAAATCGCCGTGTGACGACTCCACGCTCTCGGCAAACCGCCACGCAGGATCATCAATCCGAACATCAGCAACATCGCCACCCTCAAGAGACATCGCTCGTGTACCCTCTCCCCTAACAGCCACAAATAACACCCCGCAATCGCCCTCCATCTCCTCCATATCCACAGGCAGAGCCGGACACGCCAGCGCGGCAACCTTCACCTCACCGCAATCGACGAGCGCCAGCGCCACCGCGTATTGATCCCCGCGCAAAAAACCCTTTGTACCATCAATGGGATCGAGTGTCCAGAAACGCTCTGCAACATCCCCATTACCCGCATCAATCCAATCGCAAATTGTACCCTCATCCGCCTGTGCATACGCCCGAACAAACTCGCACACAGTCTTCCGCATCGCCGTTTGCTCTCCACCCCGAAGCACCGACGCATCTTCCTCCGCCACAATCGGATCATTGGGAAAAACCGACTTTAATCGTCTGCACACAAGTGCCTGCGAGCCAAAATCCGCAACCGTCACCGGACTGCGATCCTCCTTCTCCATCGCTCCAACAAGTGATTTTCGCACATCCACACAAAGCCGCGCAGCCTCGCGCACAGCCTCAACAGCGACCTCGCGCTCCCGATCATATCCCATAAACACCCCTATTTCTTTTGCACACCAAAATGATCCATCTCGCCGCGATCAATCCAACCCGGCAATCTAATCTTCTCCGACATCTTCCACGCCGTCAAATAAAGCGAAACCGTAAAGCGCGCAGCCCGCTTTGCTTGCTTCTCTGCAAAAGCGCGCACCGCAGGCTCATTCTTCCAATCCACATCTTTTGGAACGAGATACTGCTCCATAGACAACGCAGACTCAACCTCTCCGTAACTCTCGTGCATCTGTGCCACAATACCCGTCATCAAACTATCCACGGACGCGGCAGTCAAACCCTCGGCAATCTCTTCGGGTCTCAAATCCAAATTCTGAAGCAACCCATCAATCTTCTCGTGAATACGCGTCCTCGACGACTTGCCATCTACCACGCGACCATTCCAGTGAATCGTCAGATTCAGAGGTTGACAAACTTCCTGAGCAAAATGCGCCACATACCCGGCGTATATCAAACACTTATTCTGAATATGTGGATTATCGGGCCACTTGCGAAACTCTGCAAAAGATAGAGCGAGTTGCTCGGTATATTCCGCTGTTACGTAAGGCAACAAACCCACCTGCTCTGGCCTCTTCCCCAACTCTGCACATAGCCTTGCAAACGCGTACCGCGACGCGGGCAAATCCGCCACCTCAAACAACTCCATATTAAAATAATGAACCGGATGACCAGCCTTCTCCAGATGAAGCGTACCGCGATTCTTTGCAACATCCGGATCAACCGCCGCATGAGCCACCATACCTGCGCCAGCCCTGAGAAAAGCAGGCGCATCTGCCGGAAGCGCCTGAACAGCCGCCCGCGTCAAAATACCATGCCCTCGCGGCCACCAGCCCCAGGCGGACGACCCGAATACAAACAGTACCAATAAAACCATACCCAATCGACGCATCGATAATCTCCTTTCTTTTCTACTCCCCATCCCAAACCTCTCGCTTCACATAATCTGCAATCTCCAAACGCTCGGACAATCGCCAGGCAGTCAAATAAAGCCGCGCGGTAAACCGCGTTGCAGCGCGGGCGCGATCTTTTGCAAAGGCGACCACCTCGGCATTCGGTACCCAATTCTCCTCATCATATCTGGGAATATTCGGTCCCATTTCATAAACCCGATCAACCAGTGCAAACCCCTCTTCAAACTCCCGCATAATCTCAGACATCGTGTTTTCAAAAGGCGTCACATCCTGATCGCGCGACAAATCCCCTGGCTCCATCTTCAAAAACTGCACCAGGCCATCCACCTTCAGGTGAATACCCCTCTGCAACTTTTCGCCCCCCTCCTGCACGCGTCCATCATAGTGAATCGTCAAATGCAAAGGCTGGCACATATCCTCGGCATAGTGCGCGAGAAAACCCGCATAAATCAGGCACTTACTCTGAATATGCGGATTATCGGGCCACTTGCGAAACTCTGCAAAAGCCACCGCCAGCCGCTCTGTCCACTCATTCACCGCATAAGGCACAAAACCCATCTTCTCGGGCGACACCCCATGCTCATAACACAACTTCACAAACGCATAGCGACTCTCGGGCAACGCCTCCACATCGAGCATCTCGCGATCCAAAAAATGCTCGGGATACTCTGCGCCTCGCACCTGCGGCGTACCCCGGTTCTTACCCATATCGGGATCAATACTCAAATGCGCCACCGTCTTTGCCCCCTGCCTGAAAAACGCGGGAACCTCATCGGGCAAAGCCGCCACAGCGGACAAAGTCAGAATATGATGCCCCTCCAGCAACCAGCCTCGAGCAGGAGAACACACCCCTGCGAGGAGTAAAACGGCAATAGCAAATCGTTTGATCATCAATACCTCCTGGAGTCACACATAAAGAAAGACAGCGGAGAAACTCAGAAAGTTTCTCCGCTATCTAAAATGGCGGGAATGTGTGGGAATCGAACCCACCAAGCGTGGGGTTAGCACGCAACAACGGGTTTGAAGCCCGCGGGGGACACCAGTTCCCCATCCACTCCCAATCACGCTCGTACCTCAATCTCACCGGGATGTTCTGAAACCACCTCGCCAATATCTCGAGCCATCACACCACGCTCAATTAATGCCCCAAGAAAAGCATCAGCCACATCGGGCGCAAGTGCAATTAACAGGCCACCAGAAGTCTGCGGATCAAAAAACAAACGCCTCAAAGCCTCGTCAACATCATCGGCAAATCTCACCGCATGCCCTCGCGCCGCCCGATTGCGCCGCAAACCACCGCCCTCGCGCCCCTCTGCAATCTGCAAAGCCAGATCAAAACGCGGCACATCAGAAGCCCGAATGCAAAACCCGACGCCACTCGCCTGCGCCATCTCCAACCCGTGACCGAGCAACCCAAACCCCGTAATATCCGTACACCCATGCGCTTTATATGCAACCATCTCCTCGGCTGCAATGCGATTCAACTGCACCATAGAATCTACGGCAATCTGCAAAGCATCTTCATCGATCTCGCCATTTTGATAGGCATCCGACATCAAACCCGTACCCAGCGGCTTGGTCAAAATGAGACGATCGCCCTCCCGGGCACCTGCATTGGTCTTCACATCATCTGGATGCACAACCCCCGTCACAGACAACCCGAACTTGGGCTCCACATCCTCCACAGAATGTCCACCCACCAAAACCGCGCCAGACTCCGCCACCTTCTCCTGTGCCCCTCTTAAAACCTCGGCAATCACCTCTGGGGCGACATCATCACTCGGAAACCCGCAAATATTCAGCGCAGTAATCGGGCGCCCCCCCATCGCATACACATCGCTCAGCGAATTGGCTGCCGCAATCTGTCCATACGCATTCGGATCATCGACAATAGGCGTAAAAAAATCCACCGTCTGAATAAGCGCCACATCCTCAGAAATCCGAAACACCCCGGCATCATCAGCCGTATTCATCCCCACCATCAAATCGGGATGCGCCACAGGCGGCAACTTTTTTAAAATCACATCCAGCACCGCTGGATCGAGTTTCGATGCTCAACCACCGCAACTGACGAGCTGCGTCAATCTTCTACCGCGATACTTCATTTTTTCAACTCCTCATCTTCTCTCGCCATCTGTTCCTTTTGCCAGCGATAATCGACCTTGCCATCGTAAAACATCCCGGGATTCTCTATCGCCCACAACTGCTTTCGAATCAACCAATTCTTGGGATCCAGAACATACGCGCGCTTTAACTCTGCAATCGCGTCTTCCCGCTTCCCCTGTTTTAGCAACGCGATAGCGCGCTGAAATTTCGCATCGGCCTCCTGCTCATCCGCAGTCAGCGCGCGGGGTTTCGCACCCTTATCCCCATCGCGCCATGCGCCAGGAATAGCCCCTGTTGTTATCCACTCGACCAATTCTCCGCGCAGAGTTCCCTTGTCAATATTAACACTACCAACACTGCGGACAAGCCGTCCTTCTTCATCCACAAAAATCCCAACCGGCACGAATTTGACATTATACGCTTTGCCAATCGCATTGTGCTGATCCAGCAATGCGCGATATGTGCCACCGGCCTTTTCAACCCAGGGTTTGGCAACCTCGGCACCCTGGGCATCCTGAGCAATAACCACCACCTCAACCTGCTCACCGTACTCCTGATAAAACGCTTGCCATCCAGGCAACTGAGCGCGGCACCCTCACCAGGACGCCCACATAAAAAACGCCGTCTTCTTCCCGCGAAAATCACTCGAAGAAATCAGTTCCCCAGTGTACAAATCCGGCAGTGTAAACACAGGCGGCGCGTGCCCAATACCCAGACCCACAGCAGTGTCATTCGGCACTTCTTCACCAAACAGGGTATGAGCCGCCCCACTCATCACCAGGACCAATACAAATACTATTTTTTTCATCTCGTATCCAATCTAACAGAATTTGAACAATGTGCAACACGCAAGCCCGTATTCATCTCGTATCCGAACCCGTGAACATCAAACCGCTCGGCAATCATCTCACCGAGCGGCTTGAAATGCAACACGTATTGTATTCCACTAACCGTACAGATGCGCCACATAATCCCCATACCCATTGTACATTCGGGTCGGCACGCGATCCATCGTCCCGATCAACCGCTCCGTTGCCTGAGACCAGCGCGGGTGTGGCACATTGGGATTTACATTAGACCAAAAATCGTACTCAGCAGGCGCCACCTTGTTCCAGAACGTCGGAGGTTGCCGTTTGGTGAACTCGATCTTCACAATGGACTTAATACTCTTATATCCGTATTTCCACGGCGTAACCAACCGAATGGGTGCCCCGTGCTGTTTGGGCAACGCATGACCGTAAATACCCGTCGTGAGCAACGTCAGTTCATTCGTCGCCTCTTCCATTGTCAAGCCCTCAAAATAAGGCCACGGATACCAGGACTGCGTCTTGATGCCCGGTGCCTGATCCGGACGATTGAACGTCACCATCCGCACGTATTTTGCCGACGACGTGGGCTGTACATAATCGATCAACGCCTTCATTGGAAACCCCGTCCACGGCACCGTCATCGCCCATGCTTCCACGCACCGAAACCGATACACGCGCTCTTCCAGCGCGAACCGCTTGAGCAAATCATCCAGGTCATACGTCCCGGCCTTCTCCACATAACCCGAAATCTCAATCTCCCAGGGGCGCACCTCAAACTTATCCGTCAACTCGTGGACCTTGCCCTTATTCGTGGTAAACTCGTAAAAATTATTGTACCGCGCGGCAACCTTCTCCTCCGTCAATTCCCGCTCCACCGTGTACTTTTCATTGCGCTTTGCCGGATACAAACCCGGCAGCGACGGGGGAACTTCCACCTCAAACTCATCTTCTGCCATCGCGCAACCCGCACCAATCACCGCACTCGCGCCCGCAACACCTATAGCCTGCATAAAGCGCCGACGATTCAGGTAAATGTCTTCAGGCGTAACCTCACCTTCGGACAACTGCCAGCCTTTGGGAATATGGATAAAAGCCATCGCATGCCTCCATTTTTTTTTACGGAGAATTACCGCTGATCCATCGCCACATAATCGCGTTTATCTGATCCGGTATAAATCTGGCGCGGACGGGCGATCTTCTGTTCGCTATCCCCCAGCATCTCTTTCCACTGCGCCAGCCAGCCGCACGACCGTCCCACTGCAAATAACACCGTCATCATCCGCGTGGGCAATCCAATCGCCTGATAAATAATACCCGAATAAAAATCCACATTGGGATACAACTGACGCGAAATAAAATACTCCTCCTGCAGGGCAATCCGCTCCAACTCCAGCGCAATATCAATCAGGGGATTTTTACCCGTCACCTCAAACACACTATACGCGGTCTCTTTGACAATCGCCGCCCTGGGATCGTAATTCTTGTAAACCCGATGCCCAAACCCCTGCAACACCACCTCTTTGTTCTCCACCCGTTCGATATAAGCCGGCACCTTATCCACAGAGCCGATCTCATTGAGCATATTGAGCACGGCTTCATTCGCGCCCCCGTGTGCCGGACCGTAAAGCGCCGCTGCTGCACCGGCCATAGATGAATACGGATCTGCCCCTCCACTGGCAATACCCCGCATGATACTGGTAGATAAATTCTGACCGTGATCGGCGTGCAAAATGAGCAACACTTCCAGCGCGCGCTCGAGCACCGGATCAGCCCGGTACGCCTCCCCCTCTGCCCCAAACAACATATTCAAAAAATTGCCGTAAAACCCCAACCCGGGATCTGACGACACATAAGGCGAGCCAGCACTGCGGCGATGCACCGCAGCACCTATGGTCGCAACATTGCCGATCAACCGACAAATATGACGAATCTGTGCCTCTTCGGTTCCAAAATCTCCCTCATCGTCGTAAAAAACCGACAGTGCCCCCAGCGCACCCACCAGCATACCCATCGTATGAGACCCTTTGGGAAAACCATCGATAAAAGACAAAATATCGTCTGAAATCACCGTTTGAGAATTTACCTGCTCGGAAAATCCATCCAATTGATCGCGGCTGGGCAACTCGCCATAAACCAGCAAATAAGCCACTTCGAGATAAGAAGACGCCGCCACCAACTGCTCAATGGGATACCCGCGATAGCGCAAAATCCCCTTCGCCCCATCGATATACGTAACCGCACTGCTGCAAGACGCCGTATTGACATACGACGGGTCGTATCCCAACAGGCCAAAATCATTATCCGAACCCTTGATTTGGTTCAAATCTGCCGAACGCACATGGGCACCGTCCTCAGAATACGTGCCATAAGTAATAGGTAAATCATACTTTTTATCTGTCCGATTATCAATAACTTTAAGTGAATCCTTGCTCATCACAAGCCCCTTTCTCATAATCCACCCATTTGGAGGAGAATTGTTCTGCTATTGCGCTATAACCTGATAAACTCTACGCGAAATGCTCTCATCTGCAGGATCGGACGCCACAGAAACCGCATCAAAAACGCGCTGCAATGCCCGTTCATAAGATGCCCCACCCCCACAAATCGCAAGTGCCCCGCCCACCCGAAGTCGCATTTGCAACACGCGCAACATCGACAAACTGTAAGCCTGACGATTCCCTGCTCGCGCCACCTGATCTGGCCCAACATCAATATGCATCGCAATACCGTGATAATTGCGCGGAGAACCCTGCACATAAGAACAAAAATCGCCCACAATAAGCTCGACTCGTGCGTCATTCAGCAAATCGGCATTGGTCAAAAAGGTGCGATTCCATTCTACAATTTGCGGTTCAATTTCCACCACACAAACGGACTGCACAGCCCTGTGCTTCAGCACCTGCCGCAACGTCACGCCCAATCCAAGCCCACCGATCAACACATCGGCATATCTCTGACCTGGAGAAATGCCAGATAGCGCGAGATCGGCAAGTGCGATCTCCAAATTGGAACTGCTACTCGCAATCACACACCCATTTATAGAAAGCACATGATGCACCTGCTCGTCAACCGTCACCGCGTCAAGCCGAAAATTTCCATTTTGCGTCTGGACCGATGCCACATGACCTGACGTACTATCGCTCTGCATTCATCGCGCCTTTTTTTCTAAAAAACCAATTTGAGCCAGTGTTACAATATAACGGAGATTCCAAAATTTTCAAACACATTTGGTCGGAAAACGGGATCATTACCCACTTGATTTTTCAAACGCGAATCCCTTTATTGACGCACCGCCCAACAGGAATACATTTATGAGTCAACACATCGGCAACATTGAAATCATTGCAACACACATCCCCCGGGGGCATTATCGCTCAGTGCTCTTTGATTTTGACGGCACATTGTCGCTCATTCGCCAGGGCTGGCGCGAAATCATGATCCCCATGATGGTCGAAGTACTCTCCGAACTCAACACCGGCGAAACCGAAGCGGAACACCGCGTTCTGGTCACCGAATTTATCGACCGCCTCACCGGCAAACAAACCATCTACCAGATGATTCAGCTCTGTGAAGAAATCCAAAAACGCGGTGGCACACCAGACGATCCGCTCGCCTACAAACAGCGTTTTCACGACCTGCTCAACGCCCACATAGACCATCGCATTCGCGGCCTCGAAACCGGCGAAATTGATCCCAATGACCTCATGCTACCCCATACCCGCGCACTGCTCGACAATCTATCCAACCGCGGCCTGGTACTTTATTTAGCCAGCGGCACCGACCTCGTCTTTGTCCGCCGCGAAGTCGAATTACTGGGCCTTACGACCTACTTTGAAGACCGCGTCTTTGGCGCATTGGACCAGCACGAAAATTTTTCCAAAGCCATGGTCATTCAGAACATGCTCAAAACCCACGCCATAGACGGCTCCGAACTCCTCGGTTTTGGCGATGGATACGTCGAAATCGAAAACGTAAAAGCTGTGGGCGGCACCGCAGTCGGCGTTGCATCAGACGAAGTCAAACGCAAAGGCATCAACGCCTGGAAACGAAACCGCCTCATCGAAGTCGGTGCAGATATCATCATCCCGGAATACCGCGAGCAAAAAACCCTCATCGCGTATCTGTGTGATTAACCACCCTAAAGGAGTTAACATGAAAATCACCAAACTCGAAACCTTTCTCGTCAAACCGCGCTGGCTCTTTCTCAAAATGCACACAGACGAGGGCCTCATTGGCCTTGGCGAACCCATCCTCGAAGGACGCGCCCGTACCTGCGCTCAAGCCGTAGCAGAACTCGAACCCTATCTCATCGGCAAAGACCCCCGTCGCGTGGTGCATCACTGGCAGGCCATGTATCGCCATGCATTTTATCGCGGCGGACCCATTCTCACCAGCGCTCTATCGGGGGTCGAACAAGCACTTTGGGACCTCGCCGGAAAAGCCGCAGACATGCCCGTCTATGAAATGCTCGGCGGGCCCCTGCGCGACCGCATAAAAATGTACAAAGGCACGGGAGGAGGAGGCACACCCGAACAGGCTGCTGCCGCAGTAAAAGAACGCAAAAAGCAGGGATTTATCGCCATAAAGACCGGACCGGCCAAAATTCGCCCGGCGCGCATTGTCGAATCCCCGGCCTTTATCGATCACGCCGTCGAAACATTTGCCGCCATGCGCGAAGCGGGCGGGCCGGACTTTGACATCGCCATCGACTTTCACGGCGCCATATCACCGCAAACCGCCGCCATACTCATCAAAGCACTGGAACCCTATCAGCCGATGTTTGTCGAAGAACCCATCCAGTGTCAAGACATAGAAGGCATGGCAGAACTCGCACGCAAAACCCACTTGCCCATCGCAACAGGCGAACGCATCTTCACCAAATGGGGCTTCCGCGACCTCCTCGAAAAACGCGCCTGTTCCATCATACAGCCCGACCTGTCACACGCTGGCGGCATCTTCGAGACCCGTCTGATCGCAGGCATGGCAGAATCCTATTACGCAGCCGTTGCCCCGCACTGTCCGCTCGGCCCCATTTCATTAGCCGCCTGCATCCAGCTCGACGCCAGCATACCCAACTTTCTCGCGCAAGAACACACCATGTTTGGCGAAGACTATCTCAAAGAACCGTTCCAATTCAAAGACGGCTACGTCGAATTGCCCAAAGGTCCCGGCCTTGGCATTGAACTGGACGACGACAAAATGGAAGACAAAATTGGCCACGACTGGACCAATCAAAGATCCCTTCATCCCGATGACGGATCGGTCGTTGATTGGTAAAATAGTTTCTTAAGGAGACCGCATGTCACAACTCACCGGAAAAGTCGCGCTCGTCACCGGCAGTGGGCGGGGTATTGGTCGCGCTATTGCCATCGCCTTTGCCACAGAGGGAGCCGACCTCATACTCGCCGCACGCACCGCAGAACAACTCGACGCCGTTGCCGAAGAAATTCGCGCCCTCGGTCGCAAAGTTCTGTCCGTACCCACCGATGTCACCAACCGCCAGAGCGTAGATGCATTGGCAGAAAAAGTCCGCGGAAAATTTGACCGCCTGGACATCCTCGTCAACAACGCGGGCGGCGGCATAGAGCGCAACAGTATCCTCGACAGCAATCCCGATGTCTGGATCGAAGACGTCACGGTAAACTGCATCAGCGCCTACCTCGTCTCGCACGCCCTGCTACCCCTCATGATTGACTCCGGCGGTGGCAGAGTCATCAACGTGGGATCGGGCATGGGCCACCGCCCCACAGCGAGCAATTCTGCGTATCACGTTGGCAAAGCCGGCATGTGGATGTTCACCCAATGTCTATCAGAAGAAGTCTGGGAACACAATATCACAGTCAACGAACTCATCCCCGGGCCGGTAGCCACACATCTTACCGGCGGTCGCATGAGAGTGGGCGGTCCACCACCCTTCGCCCCCAGCGAAGTCGTCAAAGCACCCGAAGACGTCGTCCCACTCGCGCTCTTCTTAGCCACCCAACCCGACGGGGGACCGACCGCTCAAACCTTCAGCCTGACCCGTCGCCCGATTTAACCTCATCCCAAAAGGAACAACTATGTCAAAAAAAATCATCGCCTATGGCATGGACGGATTCATCACCCCCATGATGAAATACTTTGCCGACGAAGGCGTTATCCCAACTTTTAAACGCCTGCTCGACGAGGGCGCAGTCAACGAAACCTTCCCCTCCTTCCCGGTCTGGACACCCACCAACTGGGCAACCCTCTCCACTGGCGCGCACACCGGCACCCACAGCGTCACGCGCTGGCGCGTCGAAGTAGGTCCCGGCGAACGCATCAACTCTTTTCACGGCCGCGCCAACAATGCCCAGCGCCTGTGGAACGCCCTCGAACGCGAAGGCCTCAAAGGCGTTGCCCTGCACTATCCGGCAGCGCATCCATCAGGCGTGGAAAAAGGGTATGTAATCGACGGATTTGGTCACCCCGGACACGCCAGCACCGACTATGAAATCGCCGCCGCACAGGCTTATACCACCGCCGAGCACGTCGAAGAAATCGTACAAATGGACCACGACGGCACAGCCGTGCGCCGGAGACAGCGAAGCATAGAACCCATCCCCGCACTATCGCCTGCGGATGGCTGGACCAATCTTCCACAAAGCGCTGCCCCGCCCCTCGCTTCCACCATTGAAATCCACGCGCGCCTCGGTGGCGACATCAACCGCTTTCACCTGCTCGTCTTCGCCAGTGCCAACAGCGGATACGACACCCTGCGCGTCTGCCGATCCCAAAATGGCAGCGACCACATCGCCGAAACCAGCACGGGATCGTGGAGCAACTGGGCCATCGAACCCTTCTCCATAGAAGGCCGCGACCAACGCGCCTCTGTGCGCTTCAAACTTCTCGAACTCGAACCCGATGGCTCTCATCTCAAGCTCTACCGCTCTCAGATCACATATAGCGACGGCTTCACATATCCGGATGACCTCGCCGACGAACTCATCCAGCGATTTGGCCCCTATCAAGAACACGCCTCAATGACCCCTTACACATCTGGCATGACCGACTATGACACCGCCCTTGAAGAATGCGAATATCAGGGCCTCTGGTTTGCCGATGTCGCCAATTACATGCTCCACGAAAAAGATGCCAGTTTCTTTATCTGTCACTGGCACCTCTACGACTACATCAACCACATTCACCTCGACGGCGTCGATCCGGTTTGCCCGGCTTACGATCCCGACAAAGCCGACGACGTCATGCACCTCTTCCGCAAAGCCTATATCGTTGGCGACAAAATTTTAAAACGCATGTGGGATGCCGCCGATGACACCACATACGTCGGCGTGCTTTCCGATCACGGCGCATCGCCAGATGTGCGCATCGCCAATATCCGAAAATTCCTGCACGACACAGGATTCACCGTCCTGAAAGAAGACGCCAGCGACGGCGTCGAGCGCGATGAAGTCCTCGAAAGAGAAATCGACTTTGAAAAAACCCGCGCCTACCTCAAAGACGACAAGGGATTCGACATCTGGATCAACGCCGAACCCGGTCCCAAATTCGACGAAATCGAACGCGATGTCCTCCTCGCCCTTCGCACCTGGGTCGATGAAGAAATCGGCCGCAATGTCGTTGCCATCGCCCTGCCCAGACGCGACGCGTACATACTCGGGCAATGGGGCGACCAGTGCGGCGATGTCATTTTCGCATGGGATCACGGATTCGTCAGCGGCTACTACGGCCAGTGGAAAGGCATTGTGGGCGGCGGCTGCGTGGGCGCACCCGAAGTCTTCGGCGCACACCACGGCGGCTTCATCCCCACATGCAGCGACATCTCATCGAGCTTTGGTTCTTTTTTCCTATCGGGTCCCGGCATCAAAAAAGGCTACGAACGCCCCACCGACAAACTCGGCTACATCCACGCCGCAGACGTCGTCCCCACGCTTTGCCACATCTTCGGCATCGCCCCACCGGACCAGAGCCAGGGTGCGGTTGCCTACGATATTTTGGAAGGTCATGAGATGGTGCGGGAACGACCTGAATAAAGAGAACATGACACAACAATTTGCTCTTATTCTTTTCGCCTATCTGACGATTACATCCTGTACCTCCACGAAGGGTGCAACCGAGGCTGAGTTCAGCTTTACTTTTCAAAGTGATGCCGAAGGCTGGACAGCCGGATTTGCCGACCTTCCCGCCAACTTCGAGCCATCGATCTACGAACTCGACTCCGGTTATCGCCCTCTGCCACCAGGTCTCGAAGGCAATGGTCTCTACATACAGGGACACAATCGCAGCGACGACCTTTTCATGTTTTTCAAGAGGCGGATTGACAGGCTCAAGGCAGATGCGACCTACGCGGTATTCGCGTCCCTCGACCTGGCGACCAATGTTCCGCCCAACTTAGTTGGTATCGGTGGCTCTCCCGGCGAGAGCGTGTACGTAAAAGCGGGCGCATCTACCGTTGAACCCGTAGCAGAGGGGGCAAACCTCAGACTGAACATCGACAAGGGAAACCAGTCCAACGGCGGCGCGTCCATGGTCGTTCTGGGAAACGTCGCCCATCCCGAGGTTGTCGGCAGAGAGTTTCGGCTCAAGTCTCTTGACAATGCCGACAATCCAGTGCATGTCACCACTGATAGCAAGGGCGGGCTCTGGCTGATCGTCGGTACCGACTCTGGCTTTGAGGGACTGAGCACATTCTACTACGCCCGCATTGCTTACACACTCAAAATAATGGAATCCTCTAACTCGGGAGCTTCACTTCTCGGGCCGGGTAACGGGGGTATGGATTAGGTTTGCGCGGGCACTCAATACCGAATTATACATAATACCAACATCCTGGCAATAGGCGAAAAACTCGCCTCCTTCGACGAGAGAATGAAAACTATTTGACATTTTATCTTAAAGTGCACACATTATGTGTACACTTTAAGGAGGAATTATGAAAGCATCTATTCTCGACTTAAGACGACGCATGAAAGATGTCTTGCTCGCACTTGACCGCAACGAAACGGTCACCATTTTTTATCGAGGCAAGGAAAAAGCCATCCTGTCTCCCACCCGAAAGCAAACAAACAAATCTGTAAAAGACCATGAAGCTTTTGGGATGTGGCGAGACAGAAAAGATATGGCAGATGTCGATGCTTACGTCCGCAATATGAGAAAAGGCCGCTTGAATGATTTTTGATACCGATGTTGTGATATGGGTGTTCAGAGGCCATGAAGGGGCTGCAAAACTCGTTGAAAGTATCGATGATCGTCAGATATCAATTGTTACGTATATGGAATTTATCCAGGGTGCGAGAAATCGGCAGGAATTAAAAAAGATCAAGGATTTTCTCACTGATCACGCCTTTCAGACCCTACCTCTCACTGAAAATATCGGACATAGAGCATCTGTATATATGGAAGAATATACCCTTAAGACAGCACTGTATATGGCAGATGCGTTGATTGCAGCAACAGCTATTGAACACCATTTAACCCTTTGTACAGCCAATAGAAAACACTACCGCCAAATCAACGAACTCAATCTAAAAATATTTCGTCCTTGACCTCTGACGACCATCTTTAAACTGCTACCGACAACATCGGAACCCGATCCCCTTCCCCTGCCACCTGGGATTGAGACGTCCGCGCTCCTGCAC
This sequence comes from Gemmatimonadota bacterium, assembly GCA_009838845.1. NCBI lineage: Bacteria > Pseudomonadati > Gemmatimonadota > Gemmatimonadota bacterium. Next base: position 16,185 of record VXRD01000115.1, read on the forward strand.
CCGCACGGCTGGTGCGCCATTTACCCAACTGCCGCCGCGCATCACGCGCAAGCCCCCGCTCTCTGGTCCCTGGGGATTTTCCCGCGGACTATTGCGATAATAATCCACGCGGTGCCAATCCGCCACCCACTCCCACACATTACCCGACAAATCCGCCACCTCAAAAGGACTCACACCATTGGGAAAACTACCCACAGTCGAGGGCTTGCCCACATGCCCATTAAAATTCAACCGCGTCGGATCGGGATCCTCATTGCCCCAGGGATAAATACGTCCATCGCCACCCGCGGCCTTTTCCCACTCCGCCTCGGAACACAACCGCTTACCTGCCCACGCGCAAAAATCCTGTGCATCAAACCAGGTCACACCAACCACTGGTTGCCGCGCGGCATTAAACCCCACAGAATCGGCACACGCCGAAGGATCGCGTCCTGTCGTCGCAACGAATAATCTGTAATCCGCGTTCACCACCTCAAAGCGATCAATCCAGAAAGCATTCAGAAATACCACATGCTCGGGACCTTCATCCCGCCCAAACTCATTGGTACCCATCACAAATTCGCCCGCTGGAATTTCGACCATCTCCTCAACCAACTCGTCCTCAGATTCTGGCTGAACGGGATAATCATCGCCACAATTAGCTATCAGCCCCATCCCAATGAGCACGCACAAAAATTTCAAAACATCGCTCATCTCAGCCTCCTGATGAGACCGCTAAAACAGCGGCATCCGAAAGAGGTTGTTTGTTCTCAAAATCGCGTGTATTTTTGCGTCTGAAATCTGGATAAACAGTAGTCCATTGGAGAAAGCATGAACAAAGTCACCACATATTATCTCGAAATGAAATCGCCTTCATCGCTCAACGAAAAAACAGAATCGAACGGACTGCAAGTACATGAATGCGAAATCAAACAATATCAATTTAACAAATTTCTATATCAATTCATAGGCGGACCCTGGGATTGGACGAACAAACTCTCCTGGTCAGATGAACAATGGAAAGCGCACGTAGAAAACGACAACCTGAGAACATGGCTTGCCCAGTACAAAGGCGCGCCCGCAGGATACTATGAACTCCACAAGCAAGACGATGGCAACGTCGAAATCCTCTATTTTGGTCTGGCCACCAAATTCATCGGACAGGGCTTTGGAGGTTATCTCTTATCTCATGCAATAAAATCCGCCTGGAAATGGGGAAAAACAAAAAGAGTATGGGTGCATACCTGCACCCTTGACCATCCACATGCACTGCAAAATTACAAAACACGGGGCATGGAAGTCTATCACATAGAGACTGCTGACCATGAGTAGTGACACCAAAACCTTCTGGATCGCGGCTCAAAACCCTGCCGCGATGACAAACGGGAGCCTGTCCCGTAGTGCCTTTATACGGGAACCGTCCCCTACAACACGCGAACAAACCAAGGAGAACCCATGAGACTACAAAACAAAAACATCGTCGTAACGGGTGGTGCATCGGGCATAGGGCAGGCGGCAGCGCGATGCTGTGCCCGGGAAGGCGCGCGCGTAGCCGTCGTAGATCTGGACGGAGCGGGGGTGGACCGCACAGTTAGAGAAATCGAAAACGCGGGCGGGAATGCAGCGGGATATCACGCAGACATAAAAGAAGAAACTCAGGTACGCGCACTCTTTGAAAACATCGGCAATGCCCTTGGACACATCGACGGCTTAATCAACGCCGCTGGCATCCTCGAAGGCGCGCTCGTCCCGGTCGATGAATTTGATGAATTTACCTGGGACAGAGTCATAGACATCAATCTGAAAGGCAGCTTTCTCGCCTCAAAATACACCGTACCCTTAATGGAAAAAGCCAACAAAGGCGTCATCGTACTCATCGCCTCTGGCGCGGGCGTCAGAGGTGGCAGCTCATCCGTCGCCTATGGCTCCAGCAAAGGCGGTGTCCACGGCCTCTCCCTCGTATTGGCAACCCAACTTTCCAACCGCAACATCCGCGTCCACGGCGTATGCCCGGGCGGTATCGAAACACCACTCAAAATGCGCGTCGTACAAAAACAAGCCGACGCCGCGGGGCGCGACATCTCAAAAATGGCAGCCGGACTCGGCGACCCCGAAGGCGTGGGAAAAATATTGTCCTTCCTCGTATCTGACGAAGCCGATTATCTTCGCGGCAGCATCTTCACGCGATAGGAGACCAGACCATGCGCTTAGGTGTTGTTGGCCTCTTGCCCAGGGATTTTCGCACCCTGCAATCGCCACATCTTCAAACCATCCAAAACCTCGGATTCACCGGCGGAGCCTTTCACTTTCCCGCAGAACTCTGCGAAGAAATCACAACCGCCGACACAGACCGGTGCCGCGCACTTTTTGCCGAACACAACCTCGACCTCGCACAATTCTCCATCACATACCCCGAATGCCTCTTTGATCCCGATCCAGAAATCCGAAACGCAATCATCCACAAAATGAAAAAAGGCACAGAAATCGCCGCAGGCCTATCCGCACAAACCTATCTCCTGCGCCCGGGCAGCCGCAACCCCGCCGGAAGCTGGACGCCCCATCGCCAAAACCACACACCAGAAGCATGGGATCGCCTCATTGAAACCCTGCGAGAAATCGCCCCCACCCTCGAACAAAACGGCGTCACAGTCGTCATGGAAACCCACCTCGTCTCCATCCTCAAAAACCCGGAAACCTGCCGTAAAATGGTCAAAAACGTCGGATCGCCCAACCTGCGCCTGGTCATGGACTACGTCAACCACTTTGAAACCTTAAGCCAGGTCTATGCCAGCACTGACCGCCTGGACCACATCTTTTCCCAAATGGGCGCTTATTCCCCGGTCATGCACATCAAAGACATCGCCATCGGCAAGGGACTTGTGGTCCACCTCGACGAAACCGTACCTGGCAATGGCGAACTCGACCTCGCCCACTGCTTCCGGCATTTTCAGAACCACCACCCCAACAACTACGGCCTCATCGAACACCTCAAACCCGACCTCATACCCGAAGCCGCAGCCAACACCCGCGCCATCGCCACCCGTGCCGGTGTTCCGATAACATAAAAAACGGCGTCCAATCAAAAGATCGGACGCCGCAAAAACCATTCAATTCGGAGAAATCCAGCGTTTTTTCCACTCTCGCATCATGTGAAAATACTGTTGCACCTTATGATAACGGCGCAAAATCTCTATCACCTTCAACCGCAAAACATCTTTCTGTTCCATAACGCCTCCTCTCAAGTACTCCTATCTCCTTCCCGATACCGATCTAAAATCCCCAGCAATTCCTCTGCCACCTCCGACTCTTCACAGAATAAATTATACTGCTCCTCCGGATCGGATACCATATCGTAAAGCTGCATCGGCGGCGCATCTTCTGGCACATCTGCCTCCCGCAAACTCCAGCCCCCCGACCCGCGACAAGTCACCAGCTTCCATTGATCTTTGCGAATCGCAAACTCCCCGCTAATCGAATGATGCACCGTCGCCTCCCGAATCGTATCCTCCTGATCGCCTCGCATATACGGCAAAATATCATAACTATCCTCACCCGCATCCCCTGGCAACTCCACATCGCAAATGCCGGCAACAGTCGCCAGCAAATCCGTCAAACACACCGTCTTATCACAACGCGACCCCGGCTCAATCACCCCCGGCCACGAAGCGATAAACGGAATGCGATGCCCGCCATCCCACGCATCGGACTTCTGCCCCCGATAAATATAATTCCCCAAATGATCGTACTTCTCCTTCAACCCTATCGGCTCTTCGTGACAGCCATTGTCACTCGTCACAATAATCAGCGTATCATCTCCCAACCCACTGCGCTTCACCGCCGACAAAATGCGTCCAACACTCCAATCGTGCTCCGTCACATAATCCCCGTATTCCCCCGCCTGACTTCGCCCTGCAAATCGCCCCCGCGCAAAATGCGGCGTATGCGGCGAAGGCGCGGGAAAATACAAAAAGAACGGCTTATCCCCATTCTCCTTCGCGTGCTGATTGATAAACCCCTCGGCGCGAATCGTCAACTCCAGCAAACACGTATCATGCATAAACCCCGGCGCACACGCACCCCCGCGCCAAAATTCTGGCCTCGGCGAATCCGCAGTCTCCTCAACCGGCTGCTCCACCACCACCCCATCTTCAATATAACAATACGGAGCCATATCCAGCGACGCCGGAATAATAAACGAATAATCAAAACCCACCGTATGGGGTCCGTCCGTCAACGGCGCGGAAAAATCCACCGTCTCTCCATTCATCCTCTCCGCCCCATCTCGTACCTGCCAGCCCAACCCCAAATGCCACTTGCCCACACACGCCGTCGTATAACCCTCATCGCGCAACAGCGATGGCACAGTCATCCGCCCATCTTCAATCAACGGCTCGGAATACCCATTCAAAACCCCGCGCTTCAACCGCGACCGCCAGCAATAACGCCCCGTCATCACCCCGTAGCGCGTGGGCGTACACACCGCAGAATTGCTATGTGCATCCGCAAAAATCATCCCCTCAGACGCGAGTTGATCCGTATGCGGCGTTGGAATCTTCGAATCGGGATTCAAACAACTCACATCTCCATATCCCCAGTCATCTGCCAAAAGGTAGATAATATTTGGCTTGCGCATCATACAAACTCCCTTCATCATGTCTATTCAAAAGCCACAAAAATCATGATCACCATAATACACCCATCCACACCATGACACAACCTCATTTTCTCCAAACACTCCAGCGCCACACATCCAATCCACTGTTGACCATCGAAGACATCACCTGGGACTACAAAAAAAAGCGATCCATCATGTTTCCCAGCGTCATCGACATGAGCGACAAACTGGACAACTCCATTGATCGCTACTACATGTATCTCGCCTCACACGGCGGCAGAGAAATCGGCTTTGCAACCGCGCCAACGCTCGAAGGCCCCTGGACAATGCAAAAAGAAGCCGTCCTCCACATCGACAATTGCCCCGCCGTCAAGGGTCACCTCAGCTCGCCCGAAATCATTTATTACAACAACCGCTTCATCCTCTACTACCACGGCGGCTGTCCGCCAGAAGTCCTCGAAGAACAAAACCGCCGAATGCCCACCCACTATTATCGCCGCATTCAAAACTCAGGCGCCGCCACCTCAACCGACGGCATCCACTTCGACATACACCCCGACCCCCTCCTCCTCCCCATCACCACACCCGATCACTGGCGTGCGGCCACCAACATGTATCTGCGCGTCGTGCCCACAGAAAACGGATGCCACGGCTTCTTCATGACCATGAGCCGAGAAGAAGCGGATTACAATAATGAAACCAAAAAACTTCCCAAAGAACAACGGAGAGGTCGCCCCCATCCCACAAGCATCGGCCATGCCTATTCGCCCGACGGATTAGATTGGACCCTCGACGAAACCGGTGCCATCCTCACCGCCGAAGAAATATATGGGGAACACCAGCGCATTCGCCATATTGGATGCACGCTCATCGACGACACACACATCCTGGCGACCTATTCTTGCTTTGCCAACATCAATGCAACCTTTGAAAGCATCTTCGCTGCCACATTACAAATCAACGGCCAGGCAGTACGCCCTGTTCACAAACACGGCACAATCCTAACACCCCAGGGAGAATGGGAAAAGCAAAATGTGCGCGATCCTTTTCCCATATTTCACGATAAAAAACTCTATCTCTATTACGCCGGTGGCGGAGAAAAAGGCATTGGACTGGCAATCAGCGCGTGATTGTTTTCTGAACGCAAAAACATCATTTCTTTTATTGTGTATAATACGAGGTCTTCATGCCCAACAAACCAAACATCCTCTGGATCTGCACCGACCAGCAGCGCTTTGACACCCTCGGCTGTTATGGCAACCCCTATGTACATACCCCCAACCTGGACCGCCTCGCCGAACAAAGTGTCCTCTTCGAAACCGCCTTCTCGCAAAGTCCCGTCTGCACGCCCAGCCGATCCAGCTTTCTCACCGGACGCTACCCGCGCACCACGCGCTGCCGACAAAACGGCCAATCCATACCCGGCGACGAAATCCCCGTCACCAAACTACTCCACGACGCCGGATACGTATGTGGCCTATCCGGCAAACTCCACATCTCGGTCTGCAACCCCAGCGCGTGCCACGGCACAGAACGCCGCATAGACGACGGCTATGACCAGTTCTTCTGGTCGCACGACCCCGCCCCCAGATGGCCCACCAATGACTATCACCAGTGGTTGCACGACAAAGGTCTAAAACGCGATGTCCAACCCTTCCCCGACTCCCGATACGTACAGACACTCCCCTCTGAAGAACACAGCCAGACCACCTACTGCATCCAGCGCGCCATCACCTTCATCCGCCGATGCGCTGAAGAAGGCATGCCCTGGACCTTCTCCCTCAACCCCTTTGACCCGCATCACGCCTTTGATCCCCCGCGCGAAGACCTCGAACGCTACCGCGATATAATCGACGACATACCCCTGCCCAACTACACCGAAGGCGAACTCCACGACAAACCCATCTGGCAACGCATTGATCACGGCGGCTCTTACGGCGGCAAAGGCATGTATGCGTACGACCAAATGAACGACACCGATCACCGTTGGGTCACCGCGGCGTATTGGGCTATGGTCGATGTCATCGACCGGCAGATCGGACACCTGCTCGACTGCCTTGAAGAAACCGGTCAACGCGACAACACATACATCATCTTCACCTCTGACCACGGCGAAATGCTAGGCGACCACGGCATCTACCTCAAAGGTCCCTTCTTCTACGAACCCGCTGTGCGCGTCCCCCTCCTCATCTCAGGACCGGGCCTTCGCAACGACGGCTCGCGATCATCTGCACTCGTCGAACTCGTTGACCTCGCGCCCACCATCCTCGAATGGGTCGGCCTCGACCGCCATCCCGCCATGCAGGGCCGCACGCTCCAACCCATCCTGAAAGGTGACGCGCCCCTCAACCAGCACCGCGACGACATCTACTGCGAATATTACAACGCCATGCAGGGCCACAAAAATCCGCCAGCCCATGCCACCATGGTCCGCACCGACCGCTACAAACTCGTCGCCGCACACGGCACTGGCGGAGGCGAACTCTACGACCTCGAAACCGACCCCACTGAAACGCACAACCAGTGGAACAACCCCAACTACACCACCGTGCGCCTCGACCTCATGACCCGCCTTGCCGACCGCATGGCCTGGACCGTTGATCCCCTGCCCCCGAGAGAAGCGGGATTTTAATAAGGAGCATTGCATGTCCGAAACACAACCGCGCCCCGAACACCCCCGTCCGCAATTTCAGCGCAACACATGGTTGAACCTCAACGGCACCTGGAACTTCGCCATAGACTCTGGAAAATCCGGCGAAGCCAAAGGCTGGCCCCAAAATCCCGCTGAATTAGACCGCGCCATCACCGTCCCCTTCTGTCCTGAATCCAGCCTCTCGGGCATACAAAATACGGACTTCATGCCCTCGGTCTGGTATCACAGAACCCTCGACATCCCCGACGAATGGACGGACAAGCGCGTACTCCTGCACTTCGGCGCGGTCGATTACCACTGCAAAGCCTGGGTCAACGGTCGGCTCATCGGACAGCATTACGGCGGCAGTTCATCCTTCACATTTGACATCACAGACGCGCTCACGTCTGGCGCGAACAACCTCGTCGTCTGCGCCAATGACGACACGCGCTCTGGCGACCAGCCATCGGGCAAACAATGCCCCGACCTCTATTCCCGCGGCTGCCACTACACGCGCATCACGGGAATATGGCAAACCGTCTGGCTCGAAGCCGTACCCGAATCGCGCATCGAAACGGTACGCATCGTACCCGACCTCGACAGCAGCCGCTTTGTACTCACCCCCACATTCAAAAACGCGCATCGCGGACACAGCTTTCGCGCCGTCCTCCTCAACGGCAAAGAAGAAGTCGCGGTCTCCACCATGCCCGCCACGAGCGGCACTGCCATGTCCTTGCGCATCAAAAACCCGCAACCCTGGTCGCCAGACAACCCCCATCTCTACGACCTCCGCTTTGAACTCCGCGACGGCGACACCACCATCGACACAGCCAACAGCTATGCCGGCCTGCGAAAATTTCACATCGAAGGGCACAAATTCTACCTCAACAACACCCCCATCTTCCTGCGCCTTGTACTGGACCAGGGATTCTATCCCGACGGAATATGGACTGCCCCATCCGACGAAATGCTCAAAGGCGACATCGAAAAATCGCTCGCAGTAGGCTTCAACGGCGCGCGCCTGCACCAGAAAGTATTCGAAGAACGCTTTCACTACTGGGCCGACAAACTCGGATATCTCACCTGGGGCGAATACTGCGACTGGGGCATGAACTTCGGCTCACCCCAATCTATTCACAACCAGCAGCGCGAATGGCGAGAAATTGTCCAGCGAGACCTCAACCACCCCTCCATCCTCGCGTGGACCCCATACAACGAAACCCGGAGAGGCGCGACCAACCACTTTGAAGCGCATCGCCGGGCCGTACAGGAAACCTACGACCTCACCAGAGCACTCGATCCCTCACGCCCCTGCCACGACACCAGCGGCTACGTACACGTCTGCACAGACATCTACACCGTACACGACTACGAACAGGACCCCGTCAAATTCCAGGCAACTTATGCCGCTGTATCCCCTAACGACTGGAAAAACACACCCATCCGCTTCCCCGAATTGAATGTGCCCTATCAGGGACAACCCTATGTCGTCGATGAATACGGCGGCACATGGTGGGACCCCAATGCCGTCGAAACAGAACAGGACGCAGACCGCAAAAGCAGCTGGGGCTATGGCAAGCGCCCCACCGACATCGAAGAAGTGTATCACCGCATCGAAAAACTCACAGCCATACTCCTCAACCACCCCAACATCGCGGGGTATTGCTACACACAACTCACCGACATCGAACAAGAACAAAACGGCATCTACACCTATGACCGCCGGGAAAAATTCGACGCAAAACGCCTGAAAAAATACTTCGGCGCCCCCGCGGCGATAGAAGAGGAGTAATCCCCCATGGACCCCCGATGGCAAAACCTCCCGCACACCAACACCGAATTTACGCCCGCAACATATCCCGACCGCGAAACCTGGGAACGAGAAAAGGCGAGACTCAAAAAGCAAATCCTCTTTGCCGCTGGACTCTGGCCAATGCCCGAAAAACCCCCGCTCGACATCCACATCTACGACCGCATTGAAAGAGACGGGTACACCATCGAAAAAGCCTACTTTCAGAGCTTGCCCCACTTCTACGTAGGCGGCAGCCTCTTTCGCCCCCTCAACCCACAACCCAAAAGCCACCCCGGCGTCTTAAGTCCACATGGGCATGCACAACTGGGCCGCATACAACACGGCGACACATCCTATCCGGGCCGGGGCATCACCTTTGCCCGAATGGGCTGCACAACCTTCATGTGGGACATGGTCGATTACAACGACAGTGCCCGACACCTCTCCGGCGCATACCAGGAAGAAACCTACAGTGTTGTACACCGCGCACCCTGGCCCCACAAACAAGATGACCGCATGCTCTGGAACATCGGCATCCTGGGCTTTCAACTCTGGAACAGCATCCGCGCACTCGACTTCCTCTGCGAACTCCCCGAAGTCGATACCAACCGCCTGGGCTGCACGGGCGAATCGGGCGGAGGCACCCAAACCTATAACCTCTATGCCGTTGACGACCGCCTGCACGTCGCCGCACCCGTCTGCATGGTCTCCGCCTACATGCAAGGCGGCTGTGTCTGTGAAAACGCCCCCCTGTTGCGCATCGACACCAACAACGTCGATATCGGCGCCACCTTCGCGCCTAAACCCCTCATCCTCGTCAGTTCCTCACAGGACTGGACGCAACACACCCCCGACGTCGAATACCCCGCTATCAAACGCATATACGACCTCTACGACGCCGACGACCGCATCTCTCAAATCCAGATTGACGCGCCCCACGGCTACAACCTCGAAATGCGCGAAGCCGTGTACCGCTGGTTTGCCCGCTGGCTCGACCTGCCCTTTGGCGACGACTTTAGCGAACCCCCCTTTGAAGTTGAAGAACACAAAGACATGCTCGCCTTTTTCAATGGCCTGCCCGACGGCGCAATCACCCAACACGCAGACCTCATCCGCCAGTGCATCGCCGCATCCAAAACCGCACTGGAAACCTATCGCCCAAACACCCCCGACGCCCTCGCTGCAAATCGACGCACCCTGGGCGAAGCACTGCGCATAACCGTCGGCTACGACAACAGCACCGTCACATATCAACACAACACTCAAAAAGACGGCACACTCATCGGCAACCGCCGCAATGTGCGCGTCCCCATCCGCACCTTCACGCCCGAAACCCCGTCCGACACATCTACCCTCTTAATTCACCCGCACGGCATGGACGCCCTGTACGCACCCATCATCGAGGCTCTCCTCGACAAAAGTCACACCGTCTATGCCATAGACCCCTTCGGCACGGGCCAAAACATCGGAGAAGAAAACCCCGAAGAACCGCGCGGGGGCGGGAGATTCTTCAACACCTTTAACCGCACCGACGACGCCGAGCGCATATACGACATCGCACTCGCATTGCGCCACATCCCCGATGGCCCGGTAAACATCGTCGGCTTTGGCAATGCCGGACTCTGGGCCCTCATCGCAGGTGCAATCACAGAACGCACCGATCTACAAATCGCATCCGACATCAACGCATTCAACACCGCAACCGAAAACGACTACCTCAAACACCTGCCCATCCCCGGCATACTCAAAGCGGGAGGCTTGCCCAACGCCGCCTCGCTCATCGCCCCAAATAACTTGCTCTTACACAACACCGGCGATACCTTCGACGCCTCATGGGCAGAAGCGGCCTACGCCCTTCATCCCGAAGCAACGCTGACAATAAAAGATGACCTTGCAAAAAACGAGGACCTGATCAATTTTTTGTAAAAAACCTTCTGGATCGCGGCTCAAGCATGCCCCTGCATGATTTAAGCAGGGGACCATACCGCGATGACGGCTCTATAACGCCTGATTTGCTTACCACTTAACATAAAACAGGAAAACAACCATGAACGACCAAATGCAACACGCTCGCGACGTCGCACTCAACATCCTCAAACCGTCACAGCGCGACCTGGATCACGGCCTGGAACTCCACGAACACGCCCTCGTCATCGAATCCTACGGCCTGGGCCTGCGCTCACCCGTCGATCCCGACCCCGTCAACGCTGCCATAGCAGCAGGCGCGTCTGACCGCGAACTGCAAGACCTCACCGAAGACATGGGCATGACCCGCTGGGCACTCACACCCGAACTCCGTCGAGAATACCGGGAAATCTGGCAGGCCTCTGGCGTCACCTGCACCTTTCAAAACGCAGGCGAAGAATGCAACGACCCCCTGCGCATCATCAAACGCCTTGCCAGGCACACATACAACACCGACGCCATGCCCGACTTCCTCCAGCGCGTCACCACACCCGACGACATCGCGGCAGCCCACAAAGCGGGCAAACGCTGCACCTATCTCACCTGCAACGGCATCCCACTCGCCGGCGACCAAGCCAATCCGGACGAAGAACTGCGCTATATCCGCGTCTTTGCACAACTCGGCGCGCGCATGATGCACCTCACGTACAACCGCCGCAACCCCATTGGAGATGGCTGCGGCGAATCCAACGACGCGGGCTTAAGTGACTTTGGACACGCCACAGTCGCCGAAATGAACCGTCTCGGCATCATCATAGACCTCTCCCACACCGGCTGGCAAACCTGCCTCGACACAGCAAAAGCATCCACACAACCCGTCGTCGTCAGCCACTCCGTCGCCTGCACAGTCAATGAACACATCCGAAGCAAACCCGACAACATCATCCGCGCAGTACTCGACACCGGGGGCACCATGGGCATCACCAATGTACCCGCATTCCTCGGCGGCAGCGGCGACATCAGTGCCTTCCTCGACCACATCGACTACGTCGCCAAAACCTTTGGCACTGACGCCGTCACCATCGGCACGGATCGAGGCTACCCCTCAAAATACAGCGCCGAAGCCAACCGCAAACTCAACCCCCGTCCCAGACAGCGCAACCGCTGGGAGGCACTCTGGCCGCCCGGAGACCCGCTCCGTTCCCCCGAATGGCGACAACCCCACCAGGAACAAAGCCTCACCTGGACCAACTGGCCCCTCTTCACCGTCGGCCTTGTACAACGGGGCTACAGCGACGACGACATCGCAAAAATCATCGGCGGTAATATCCTTCGCGTAGCAAAAGACGTCTGGAAAGATTCGGCTTATGCCGTCTCAGCTGAAAATATCCAAAAGAGGCCGAAGTGATGCGTGGAGTTTCTGTTGACTGTAGGATTAAAAATTGATAAAATAGCGCGACAAAAATAAAAAGGTAGAAGATGCCAGAACGAATCGAATTAAATCCGCCATGGCCGTGGGCAAGCAAATTCCGGATTGCTCAGGGCGTGCAGGTTGGAAACAGAGTATATGTCTCGGGACAGGTCGCTTTTGACCCACGGGGCAACGTGGTTGGCCGGGACAATATGGGCGCACAGGCAAGTCAAGTGTTCGAGAATATCCGAGCGGTTCTCGCCGAAGCGGGTGCGACAATGGACGACGTGGTAAAAATTACGGCGTTCATCACCGACATGAGCCGGTACGCGGACTATACTGCGGCGCGTGCAGAGGCGTTTCCGAATAATATCCCTGCCAGTGCCACAGTCGCAACACCAACACTGGTAAGCCCCGATCTGCTCGTCGAGGTTGATGCGGTTGCGGAGATTGGTAGCGGAAAAAGAGCGTGATTGCAAACCGCTTTTCATTCCGCGGGCATCTTCATTGTGAAAGCATACTTTTAGGAGAAATCATGGGCATCGACAAAGCGCGTCAAATCTACGAAGACCTGGGCGTTGTTCCTGTAATCAACGCATCGGGATATCAAACAGTCATCGGCGGGTCGCGTGTGGGCACTGAAGTGCAAGCTGCAATGGACACAGCGAATCGCTACTTTGCGGACATGGACGAACTACTCAAAAAAACCGGTACACTCATCGCCGACACCCTCGGCGCAGAAGCGGCAATGGTCACACCCGGATGCGCGGCGGCATTAGCCCTCAGCTCAGCCGCCTGCATGTCGGGTAGCGACCCCGAAAAAATGGAACAACTACCCGATACCACGGGCATGAAACACCACATTTTGATACAAAAAAAACAGCGCTATCACTACGACCCGGTACTCACTGTTTTCGGCGCCAAACTCATAGAAGTCGGCGATGAAAACGGAACAACCGAAGCCCAACTCGAAGCCGCCATATCAGACCAGACCGCAGCCATCCACTATTTCGCCCCCGGAGGCCAGGAAGGCGTCCTATCCCCTGAAGACGTCGTCCGCATCGCCCACGCCAACGGGATACCCGTCATCGTCGATGCAGCGAGCCAGGTTTATCCCCTCGAAACCATGCTAAAATATCCCGACATGGGCGCAGACTTGATCGGCTACGGCGCCAAATACATTGGCTCGTGTCACTCCACAGGCATCTTGTGTGGACGCAAAGACCTGATCGACGCCGCCTTTCTCCACTCCTTCATCGGTTATGAAACCTCCCCCTACGACACCATAGGCCGCCCGCTAAAAGTGGATCGGCAAGAAGTCATCGCCGTCGTCGTTGCCCTGCGCGAATGGTTCAGCCTGGACCACGAAGCGCGCCTATCCGAATACAAACGCAAAGCCGAAGCACTACTCTCAAACCTGAAAGACATCCCCCACATCGCAGCCAAATTCTCGGCCGACTCACGAGGCCTGAGCGATGGCGTACACATCACCGTTGATGAAACCGCACTGGGCAAAACCGCAACGCAAATAATCGAAGAACTTCGACAGGGCAATCCAGCCGTATGGACACGCGGCAGTGCAAACACCTTCCGCGTCGCCGTAACCAACTTCATCGAAGACGACCAGGAAATCGTCACCGCACGCCTGCGCGAAGTATTAACCAGATAACCTCGCGATACAAATCCACACAAAAAAAACGCCATCAGCTATTTGCCGATGGCGTTTTTGCTTATAACCTCTCTCAAGCCCTGGCGAGATCGCGATATGCTCTGAACAGATCGGAATAATACGCCACAAACATCCACAGATCGCCCACTCCCTTATCGGGCCGTCGCTCTGTCTCGGCCGACATGTACCCCTCATATCCCTTCTCGTGCAACAGCCGGAACAACTCGCGATACGGGTAGCCCTGTCCTGCCAGATCGTGCATATGCACATGATCCAACCAGGGCCAAACCGTATCCAGCGCCTGTTTCACAGACCCATCAACCACATCTTGCGGCACCGAATTCCAGACCAACCCAAAATTCTCGTGATCCACCAGCTCAGCCACCGCCTTGCACGCCTGCCAATCGAACTCACCGTGCAACTCCAGACACGGCTTCACCCCCTTCTCAGCACCGTAATCACACAGCGGCTTCAGCGCCTCTGCCACCTGGGCAATCGTCTGTTCCCTGGGCACCTCTGCTGGAAAATTATTCCCAAACACGCGCACGCGAGGCGCGCCCAGATCCGATGCCAGATCCATCCGAACCATCGTCTGCTCAATATGATCTCGAAGCTCGTCCGGATCCTTATCGTGATACCGATTGCCCGTCGCAACACTCATAATATCGATCCCCATCGCCGCGCAATCTGCCACCACCTGCTCTCGCTCTGCTTCATCAATCGACGCCTCCACCCCGTGACCGTGCCCCGCATCCGTGCGAAACTCCACCCCTTCAAACCCGTGATCCTTCAACATCTGCAACAAATCCCGTCGGGAAAGCGCCTTCAAAACACCATAAGTCATCCACGAAAGTCTCATTCTGATTCTCCTATCTGGTCAAAACTAAAATTACAACCTATCCACCTGCATCTCTCCGCGCTTCAGCTCTTCCATAAGCTCATCGTATTGACCCCGATCAACCGGCATAGCGACCTCCTCTTTTCGCAGAGCCGAAAGCACAATCGCGTTAATCAGCTCCAGTGTTCGCCGCGCCGTCACACCATCCGTAATCGCCTCCCCCCCATCCAGAATCGCCGAAACAAAACTCTCCACCAGTGTTGGTCCCCCCTCATCGGACGGCACATCCTCCCAGCTAATGTTTGGCTGATGCCCCTTTGCCCCCTTTATAAACGCCCGCATAGGCGCCTCGTACCGCCCCAGCCGAAACACATCTGGCACCT
The DNA here is from genome assembly GCA_009838845.1 of Gemmatimonadota bacterium. NCBI lineage: Bacteria > Pseudomonadati > Gemmatimonadota > Gemmatimonadota bacterium. The sequence continues at coordinate 31,409 of VXRD01000115.1, forward strand.
TTGAATTGGCATTCTTCTCATCCCGAAACTCAATCGTACCCAGATCCCCTGAAATCTGCCTGTAATTCAACCGCCTATCGCACGTACTCAACTGCACATTCGCATGGGCACCACAGGCAAAACGGATATTGGCAACAACCGTATCCTCAATCTCCACACTGTGTCCCCAATTGCACATCATCGCAGAAACCGCAACCGGATCACCCACCATCCAGCACAGCAAATCCAGATCGTGGCTGGTCTGATTCATCAGCACCCCACCCCCTGCGTGCTCCCAGGTACACCGCCATACATCCCGGTCGTAATACACCTCTGGCCGCGTCTCAATCCACATCCACAGCACCCGGTAAATCTCTCCCAATGCCCCCTCATCAATCAGCCGCTTCAGCGCGCGATTGCCGGGAAACGTGCGATAATTGTGCCCCACAGCCAGCTTCAAATCCCGCGCCTGTGCCGCCTCGATCATCCTATCCGCTTCGGAAACCGTATTCGCAATGGGCTTCTCCACAAAAGTATGCAACCCCGCCTCCAAACAATCCAACCCCATCGGCGCGTGAAGATGGTGCGGCGTAGCAATCACCACCGCATCCAGATCCTCGGCCTCGATCATCTCCCGGTAATCGCCCCAGGCGCGCGCACCCCGTTCTTCTCCAACCTGCCGCGCATAATCCAGATCCAAATCCGCCACCGCCACCAACTCTGCCCGATCCAGCCCTGAAATCTCCCGCACATGCTGCCCGCCCATACCCTTCAAACCGACCACACCGAACCTGACCATAACGCTCTCCTTTTTACTTTCCTATATTGACAAACGACGTATCAATCCATAATATATTCAAAAAACCCCGGAGGACTTCCCATGTCCAAGACCTTCCAAAATCGCGCCGAAGCCTTTGCCTGGCTCAGCCAAAATGACCCCCGTGCGCCCAAAGCCGGAGATCCCGCGCCAGACTTTGAACTATCGGACATCAACGGCGAAAATCCCGTGCGCCTCTCGCACCTTTGCAAAGACAAACCCGTTGCACTCATCTTCGGCAGCTTCACCTGACCGCCCTTTGTCCGCGAGGCAGTTAGCCTCCGCAACCTCTATGCAACATATCACAAACAGATCCACTTTCTCGTAATCTACATCCGCGAAGCCCACCCAGAAGACGGCTGGAAACTCAAAGACACGGGCATCTACGACCCAAAAACCCTTGCAGAACGCCGAAAAGTTGCAAAAACATGCGAAGATGCCATGCAATACGGCATACGCACCTATGTTGACGACATGGACGACGCCGTCATGATCGACTATGTCGCCTGGCCCGAACGCCTCTACCTGATCGGCACGGACAACCGCATCGCCTACGCCGGCAAACACGGTCCCTATGGATTCAGCCCCAAAGAACTCAAAGCGGCAATAGATCACATCACCCGTTGAAATTTCTCAAACGCCTCCTCCCAGGCATCCGCATCCGTCGGGCTATACGTCTTAATCGCGGTAGAAGCGCGCACAACATCCCGGAGTTCATCCAGAGAACCAATCTGCCCCTTGCCCATCGCCTGCATCAAAAGATTGCCCATTGCAGTCGCCTCAGCCGGACCTGACAGCACCGCGCGCCCCGTCGCAGAAGCGATAAACTGGCACAAAAGCGTATTGTGTATGCCCCCGCCCACAATGTGAATATCCCCCAGCGTCTTGCCCAATACATCTTCGAGCTGACCCAGAACATAGCGACATTTGAGCGCCAGGCTCTCCAGCGCCGTGCGAATAATATCCCCTTCACTATCGGGTAGCAATTGACCGGTGCGCTTGCAAAAATCCCGAATGCGAGACGGCATATCCCCTGGCGTACCAAAATCGGCGTGATCCGGATCGATAAACGACGCGAGCCGATCCGACGCCATCGCCAGCCCCATCAACTCTTCCCACGAATAATCCTTCCCCGCCAAAGCCCACACGCGGCGGCACTCCTGCACAATCCACAGCCCCGAAATATTCTTCAAAAACCGAATCGTATGATCAACACCGCCTTCATTGGTAAAATTGTGCGCGAGCGCACGCTTATTAATCGCGGGTGCGGGCAATTCCGCCCCCATCAACGCCCAGGTGCCACAACTGATATAAACCGCATCGGGCGAAGAAAGAGGCACAGCCGCAACCGCCGACCCCGTATCGTGACAAGCCGGTGCAATCACATCAATCGGTGTAACACCCATCTCATCCGCAATGCTCCTGCGCATGGGACCGAGCACCGTACCCGGAGACACCACATCCGGAAGCATATCCGTGGGAATATTGAGCGCATTGAGCATTGATTTTGCCCAGGCATTCTCGCGCGGATTGAAGAACTGCGTGGTCGTCGCATTGGAATACTCACACACCTTTATACCCGTGAACCAGAAATTGAACAAATCGGGCATCGTGAGAAACGTACGCGCGATATCGAGCTGGGGCGATTGCGAGAGACGCTGCGCGAGCAACTGATACAGCGTGTTGAGCTCCATAAACTGAATACCCGTCTGCTCAAAAATCTCCTCGCGAGAAACGCGCTCAAACGCGACATCCATCATCCCCTGCGTGCGCGCATCGCGGTAACAAAAGGGATTGCCGAGCAAATTGTCCTGCGCATCGAGCAAGCCATAATCGACCCCCCACGTATCACAGCCCATGCCATTGAGCGGTTCCCCAGACCGAACAGCGAGACGCAACCCCGTACACATCTCGTCAAACAGCCGCAGCGCATCCCAATAATAATGATCGCCGATGGGTATCCCCTGATTGGGAAAACGGTGAATCTCTTCAATATCGAGACGCGCGCCATCAAAACGCCCCAAAACAGCCCGACCACTGGACGCACCCAAATCATAAGCGAGATAATTGGTCGTCGATGCCATAAAAAAACTCCATTTTTCGCATTGTGTTTATAAAATTCAGTGGCTATTATAGGACGCAGTTGGGAAGTGTCAAGTATTTCGTTATCAGGAGTGTGTATTATGAGCAAAAATTTGAAAGCAGTTTTTCATTTTTGGAAGCGTTTTGCGTGTCAAAATGGCCTGAATCGCCGCGATTTAATCAAAGGCGTCGCCGCCACAAGTCTCGGTCTCGCAGCCGGAACCTTCGGCGCGCCACAACTCTACGGAAATTCAAACGTAGCGAAATCAAAACGACGCAATCGTATCCAACTCGAAAACGCCGAGCGTGGAACGCGGGACTGGTTGCTCACTAAGACCGACATCAACGACATCGAACCGGTGGAGTTGTGGCGTTCCCCGCGAATCGAAGGCTACTGCTCCGAGACGAGCGTGAGCGCTGGCGACACGATCAAGATCATGGTGAGCACGAATCCAGTGTCCCAGTTTGATCTGGAGATCTTCCGCACAGGCTATTACGGCAGAACCGGCGGTCGTTTCATGAAGCGCTTTGATTCTATACAGGGCAAAACCCAGGCCGATCCGTCGATAGGCGAAAACCGTCTGCGCGAATGCAAGTGGGAACCTACCGTAGAATTCGAGATTCCAGACGATTGGCTGAGCGGCGTCTATCTGGGCAAACTCACCGCGAAAGAAGGGGGCGTGCAAAGCTACGTCATCTTTATTGTGCGCGATGATCGCCCCTGCGATTTGCTCTTCCAGTGCAGCGACATGACCTGGCAAGCCTACAACAGCTGGCCTACCAACGAGTGGTCTCTTTACCACAACGACAAAAATGGCTACACGGGACATAAGAAAAGGAAAAAGTGGAGCACCAACGCGAACGATACCGGGTGGGTGAGTTTTGACCGTCCCTACGCGCAGTTCTGCCAGGATCATCTTGTCAAGAATCCCAATTCCGTGGGCACGGGCGAATTTCTTCTTTGGGAATTCCCCCTCTCCTATTGGATAGAGCAGCAGGGCTACGATGTGTCGTATATCTCAAATGTGGATACGCACAGGCACGGTCCGAGATTACAACGCGCGAAAGGTTTCATTTCCGTGGGGCATGACGAATATTGGACGCGTAAGATGTACGACAACGCCATCGCGGCACGCGACACAGGTGTCAACTTCGCGTTCCTGAGTGGTAATTCGGTTTGGGGTGTGGTGCCTTTGCTGCCCTCTGCCGAGGGGCAGCTCCACCGGATCATGCGACGCGAAGATAAGTTCCTTGGCGAGGAACTCAGCAACATGTTGAACAAGCGACGCGGCACCCCCGCCAAGTATCCAGCGGGACCGGACGCGGCGTTGCTCATGGGCGGACGAACGGCCGGCGTTGGCGGAGGTGACTGGACCTGCACCCAACCCAATCACTGGATCTATGACAGCACTGGCATGCAAAAAGGTGACACCATCGGTGGACTAATAGGCTGGGAATGGCATGGATCGCCTGCTCTCGAACTGCCTAACTTTGAAGTTCTGGCCGAGGGACCGATGCTACCGAAGAGGTACAGTCCTCATGCCGCTACGATCTACGATGGGCCAAAGAATAATGTCGTATTCAACGCCGGGACGATCTGGTGGGCGCAAGGTTTGTCGTCGCCTCCCGGCCACGTATTGCCCGCACATAGGCATGCCAAACCGAAAGGTCCGGACCCGCGCGTGCAGCGTATGATGACCAATGTGTTCGATCTCTTTATCAAGTAAGGTCCAAGTGAGGAAATACATGAAACCTGTCGTCGCGCACAGTGCCAACCCTTATTTACCAGCCACAGCCACCTGGATATACGATCAAATTCGCGCACTGAAACGATATCGCCCCATCGTCCTCACACAAACGCGCCAGAACCTGGATCGCTTTCCCATAGAACCCGTCTTATCAGCCGAAGATATTCCCTCCATTCGCAGAACAACCCTCCGCCTCACTCGCAAAATGCGCGGCACGTACGCAGGCTATGAAAACTGGCTTTGCGAACACAACGCCGTCCTCCTTCACGCGCATTTTGGACAAGAAGGATACCGATGTCTCTCCGCAAAACAGCGCGCGGGCATCCCCCTGATCACCACCTTTTACGGCCTGGACGTATCGGCACTACCCCGGCAAAAAAAATGGCAAAAACGATACAAACGCCTCTTTGCCGAAGGCGATCTCTTCCTGGTTGAAGGACCCTTTATGGGCGAACAACTCATCGCACTGGGATGTCCGGCCAACCGGGTAATCGTACAACACCTGGGCGTAGATCTCGAAAAAATCCCCTTTAGAACAGACCACACACCCAAACAACCCATCGTATTGACATACAGCGTATTCCGAGAAAAAAAAGGATTGAAATACGCAATCCAGGCTTATGCAAAAATAGCGGAAAAATACCCGGACGCCCAACTGAGGATGATAGGCGACGGACCTTTGCGCCCGCAACTACAAGCCGAAATACGAAATCTACACCTTGAAAACCGCGTCAAAATGCTCGGCCTGCTCCCCCATCCCACCGCACTTCAAGAACTCAAACGCGCAACAATCCTCCTCTATCCCAGCGTCACAGCATCAGACGGCGACACTGAAGGCGGCGCACCCGTCGCCCTGATCGAAGCAATGGCAATGGGTGTCCCCATAGTATCGTCCCAACACGCCGACATCCCCGAAGTCGTCATCGACAAAACCTGTGGCCTATTATTCCCCGAACGAGATATTGCGGGCCTCGCTGAAGGATTGGACACCCTCCTCAGCTCCCCCGAACAATTTGGTCGTGCTGGCTGCGCCCATGTCGAAGATCAACACAACCTTCAAAAACAAGCCGAAAAATTAGAGGTGATTTATGATCGGGTCCTGAAAAAAACATAAAGAGCGGGACGGCACGGGGGCCGTCCCCTACAACAACACCTTCTGGATCGCGGCTCAACATCACGCCGCGATGACGGGTGGTAGAACGACACACGCGCCCCAACCCCCAAAGTATAATTCTTGACATCCGCGGCTATTGGCACAATTTATGGCAGTGTGTTCCCGCGCATTTAAAATGGAGACCAAGATGGCTAAACATCCCAACCTCGTATTTATATTCCCCGATGAATATCGCAAACAAGCCATGGGATTCATGAACGAAGATCCCGTAATAACCCCCAACATCGACCGATTTGCTTCTGAAAGCCTCGTATTAACCGACGCCGTAAGCACCAGACCCGTATGCAGCCCATATCGGGCAATGCTCTTCACCGGACAATATCCCCACGCCAATGGCGTACTCGGCAACGTCAACTCCACCACAGTACAATACGAAAACTACCTGCGAGAAAACGCACGGTGCTTCTCAGACGTATTACACGACGCTGGCTACAATCAGGCGTACCTGGGCAAACTACACCTCGATCCCCCCAATGAACAATATGAATACACAGAAGGACCGAGATCAAATGGCGTCATCTGGGACTCATATACCCCACCGGGACCGCGCAGACACGGATATGACTTCTGGTACTCCTATGGCTGTTGCGACTGGCACTTCAACCCCCATTATTGGACCGGCAATGACCCCATTGACAAACGCATCGACCCGAAAGAATGGTCTCCCAAACACGAAACCGACATCGCAATAAACTACATCCGCAACGAAGGTGGCAAATATCGAGATCCCGAAAAACCATTCTCACTCGTCATATCCCACAACCCACCGCACATGCCATTCAAACAAGTACCGGAAAAATACGTCGACCAATACGGCGACGCCACCCATGAAGACCTCTTAACGCGCCCCAACGTACCCACAGATGAACGCGGCGACAGCGCCCGAGAAAACGCGAAACACTACTTCGCCATGGTAACCGGCGTCGATGAAAACTTTGGACGCATACTGGACTGCTTAAAAACAGAGGGACTGGAAGAAGATACCATCGTAGTCTTCACCTCTGACCACGGTGAAATGATGGGCAGCCACGGCCGCATAGGCAAAACCGTACACTACGAAGAATCCTTTACCGTGCCATTTATCATCCGCTGGCCCGGAAAAATCACACCCGGCACAGATAATTTGTTAATTGGCACACCCGACTTGATGCCCACATTGCTCAACCTCATGGGTGTGGGACAGATCCCCGACAGCGTCCAGGGAACGGATTACTCCGACATCCTCCTCGGCAGAGAAGGCACGCGTCCCACCTCTGCGCTCTACCTCAATGTAAACCCCGACAACCCCGCTGGCGGATCGCGCGGCGTGCGCACACACCGACACACGTATGTCGTCACGCGAACGCCTGAAAGCGAAGAAATAATCCTCCACGACAACGTAGCAGACCCCTATCAACTCCAAAACAGCGCTGGCGATCACCCCGGCCTTGTAGCAGAACTTGAGAAAGAAATGAACAACTGGTTAGCAAAAACCGGCGACCCATGGTTACGCGAATAGACGAATAGACGAATAGACGAACCCCACCCAACCACCCAAAACCTCTGGATTGCGGCTAAAACAATGCCGCAATGACGGCTTTCATGTAATTACCTGATTCATTAGATTCGCTGATTCGCTGAAAGGAGCAATAAATGCCAGACACCCCAAATCTCCTCGTCATCCACACCGACGAACAAAGTTGCTGGACATTGAGCGCGTATGGCGGAACACTCGTCGAAACGCCCCACATCGACTCCCTGGCAAGCGAAGGCGCGATCTTGACCAACTTCATGGTCAACGTCGCCGTATGCACCCCATCCCGAGGCGTATTCCTCACCGGGCGCTACGAACATGTACACGGTGCATATCGCAACAACATCCCCCTCAACCGCGATGAAATCACATTTGCTCAGGCACTAAAAGATCGCGGATACGACACCGGATACGCGGGCAAATGGCATCTGGACGGACCCCCGCGCCCCGGCTGGGTACACCCCGAACGCACAATGGGCTTTGACGACGCCGAATACATGTTCAATCGCGGACACTGGAAAAAAATCGAAGATACCGACATGGGCGATGTGCAACCCACAGTGTTTAATTACAGAACCATGGGCGATGAAAAAACCTATCCAACGGACTGGCTAACCGAAAAAACCAACGAATTTATGACGCGAGATCGCGAAAATCCATTTTGTTTCATGCTCAGCATCCCCGATCCCCATCCCCCATTTACCGTGCGCCCACCCTACGACACCATGTACAACCCCGCAGACATGCCACTGCCCGACACGCGCAACGAAGAAAACCAGCCCAACTGGGTATCCAACAGACAGGCTCCAGAAGATGAAATCCTGCGCAAACACATGGCCCAATACTGCGGCATGGTCAAAGTCATCGACAACTGCGTGGGCAAAATGCTCGATGCACTGCGCGAAAAAGGCATCCTGGACAACACAATAGTCGTATTCACCTCCGACCACGGCGAATACCTCGGCGAACACGGACTCATGGGCAAAAATCAACTCTACGAAACCGCGTATCGCGTCCCCATGTTAATCCGCTGGCCCGAGAAAATCCCGGCTGGCACGCGAATAGATCGCCTGGTCGGCTCCGTCGATTTCATGCCCACCATCCTGACCCTCATGGGATTTGAACCCTGTGGCCGCGAACACGGGCGAGATGCATCTGCACTCTTACGCGGCGAAGAAATCGAATGGGACGACATCTGTTATATCCACCACGACCCGAACAGAGCCGGCGTATTCACCCCCAATTACGAACTCGCCTATGTAAAGGACCACGACGCCATCCTCTTTGATCGCCAAAACGATCCCGACCAGGTGAACAACCTGTTTGACGCCCCCGAACACCGGGAAATGATCGCAACCATGACCGCCGACCTCGCCGCACATCACGCATCGGTCAACTCGCCATCAGCAGAATGGTTGCGGGAGCTATAATAGGAGGATCTATGGCATTTGATTCACGGCTGCAACGAGATATAATGGGACGATTTGTAACCGGCGTAACCGTCGTCACCACGCGATACAAAAACGGCGACATAACCGGCATGACAGCCAATGCCGTCATGTCATTATCGCTGGACCCACCGCTCGTCGTGGTATCGGTCGATAAATCGGCAACCATGCACAGCGCCTTATCTGACGGACAGTGTTATGCAATCAACATCCTTACCCGGGAGCAAGAGCATCTGTCCAACCGATTTGCCATGCCGGGACCAAAGGACTTTTCCGATCTGACATTGCGCGAAAGCAAAACAGGTGCGCCGATCCTGGAGGGAACACTGGGATATCTCGACTGCAAGATAGTGAACATCTTGCCAGCAGGCGATCACGACATGTTTGTAGGAGAAATACTGGCGGGAGAATTGGGAGAGGGGAACCCGTTGCTCTATTATGGAGGGAAGTATCGAAGTATGGCAGAAAAATAAGCTCAGGTATGAACATACATATCCAAAAACCGCTTTTCCCCTTCTGAACTGCCAATAAGGAGAATTTCCGCTGCTCCTGGTAGCGGTTCATTGGGATCGGGATTGAGCTGCATTTCCTGGTTATTATTAACTGCGATAACCGTACAGTCCGTATTCCTGCGAATATGTGAATTTGCAATCGTTCTTCCAACAAGTGAAGAGGGTATCTTCATCCTGAACACGCTGATATCTTCACTAAACACACTCAGGCTCTCTGCCACCATCAGAGTATCACTGCGTTTTAAGAAATTGAAAATCGCATCTGCGCCCATCGACGCATAAGACATGACAAAATCCGCGCCTGCGCGATGCAGAGTCGCAATATTTCTCTCTTGCGTAACGCGGCTGATAATCTGAATTTCCGGATTTAATCGCCGGCAATAAACCGTGAGATAAACATTGATATCATCGTCGTGTGTCGTAATAATAACCGTCAACGCATTCATAATCTCGGCTCTTTTTAAAACCTCAAAATCCGCGGCATTGCCCACAATGCAATTATCGAGCCTCTGAGCCTGGATAACATCTTTTTCCACAATCCGATAGTCGAGCCCCTGTTCCACAAGCGTGCGCGCAGCCTCCATGCCAACGCCGCCGCCCCCAATGACGACAACGGGAGCATTTGAAACCTTGTAAATACAGAACAACTCGTTAAATTTATCCAACTGACTCTGCGTCCCCGTCATTACCAGCACAGTGTGGGGACCAATACGGGTATCGGGCAATGCCGGCTGAAAAATACCGCGTTCCCAAACGCCGACCGCCGTCAGACCCAGTTCTCTACGCAGACCAATCTCCTCAAGAGTTTGGCCCACAAGGGGCGTATGGGCCGCCGTGGTCTCGGCAATGAACAAATCGTCGTACTGGCCAATCACATGCGCTGCGGTCTCCCCACTCTGGGTGCGCCGCGCAAGAGATGCACCGAGCATTTTTTCGAGTTGAAGCACATGGTCGCATCCCGCTAATTCGAGAATATCCACGGAATCGGGGTCATCCACCTTGGCAATAATCGGCACAGTCGGATTGAGGTCGCGCACAGTAAATGCAATATGGGTATTAATTGGATCGGTATCTGTTGTCGCAACAAGAGCCGCTTGTTCAATCTGCATTTTTTTGTACGTTTCAGGATTGTCTAAATCCCCAACCACAACATTGATACCCTGATCGTATAGTTGCTGCGCATGCGCCAAATCTGGCGTAATGAGATAGTAGGAATATTGGTAGCGATCCAGCTTATTGATAAGCGCTTGTGCAATGGGGTCATAGTGGGTCAACAAAACATGGTCTCTCGTACTGCGGGGCAACTGACGCGGCGCGCGGGCTTCGGATTGGGCTTGAATCCACGGCGCGTAAAAAAACTGAATAAAAGTAAACGGCAGAACAATAAGCAAAAAAACCATACCAGTCAGCAAAACGATCATAGAGAATAAACGCCCCAAATCCCCCTGGAAAGTAATATCGCCAAAACCCAATGTTGACATAACCGTAAGCGTCCAATAAAAACCTGTAAACCAGCTAAACTCCTGGCCCTCTCTCAGCATAATCAGATGAAAAAGAACGCTAAAAATTGTAACAATCACAGAAAAGGCCAGCAACAATTTGAACAAAGTTCCGAGATTTCGCCGAGTTGTGCGCCTTCGCAATAAAAAGGCGAATTGTGGGGCAAGACCCTTGATCATATCGGTTATTCCTCAACAGGTAAACGGAGAACGAGGATTACAAAGATAGAGTATCACAACAGTTGTGTCAATTTGGTTCTCAAAAAAGAAAGGAACCCGAAATGTCATCCAGATACAACATCCTGCTCATAATCTCAGAAGACAACGGGCAACATATCGGTTGTTATGGCGACCCCTATGCACAAACGCCGCACATAGATAAACTCGCCTCTGAAGGCGTGCGATTTGAAAACATGTATGCGACGCAGGCCGTGTGCAGTCCTGGCCGGGCGAGTATTCTAACCGGATTATATCCACACCAGAATGGTCAGTTCGGATTGGCAACCCACAAATACGCCCTGTACGATACATTTCCCAACATGCCCCGCCTGTTAAAAAACGAAGGATACAGAACCGGACTAATCGGCAAATTGCACATCAACCCCGAAGACGCCTTTCCCTACGACCTGCGGTGGAATCCGAAAGAATTTATCAGCTTTGCCAACCGCGACGTACGCAAAATGGCCGAAGTAGCGGGCGAATTTATGAAACCATCAGACGAGCCATTCTTTCTACAAATCAGTTTTCCCGACGCGCACCTGCCCTTCCACCGTCAACAATTCGGCGTACCAGAACAACCACAGGAAGGCAAAGACGTCGAGACGCTTCCATTTATCGGCATTGATACCCCTCGTCTCCGAGAGGAAACAGCAGACTATTACAACTGCATGTCCAGATTGGACACCGGCATAGGACTGGTCTTAGAACAACTGAATGCCCTGGGAAAAGCCGAAAATACACTCGTAATTTTTACGACCGATCACGGTGCCCAGTTTTCCCGGGGAAAAACATCGATCTACGAGGGCGGATTGCGCATACCACTAATCGTGCGATGCCCCGGCATCAGCCTTAAAGGTCACACACGCGATGAATTGGTATCACAAATCGACATCTTGCCAACCGTGACAGATATCCTGGGAATAGCGTGTCCCACAGGTGTGGCAGGCGCATCCTTTGCCCCCCTGTTAAAAGGACAAAAAATTGAATGGCGCACCCATCTATACGCCGAGTGGGGAAGCGGTGGCGTCGTCACGTACTTCCCTCAGCGCTCCGTGCGAAATGACCGATACAAACTCATCGCCAATCTCCTCCAGGACCGCCCAAGCCCGAGCGCACTGGGATATTCGGACAGAAACCAAAAATGGACATCCGGCGCAACACAAGAGGAAATTGCCGGTTCAGATAAGCGCATTCGGGCAGCTTATGAACTCTATGAACAACCGCCAAAATACGAAGTCTATGACCTGCAAAACGACCCATGGGAATTTGAAAATCTATCCCATAATCCGGCATACCGCGACATATTACAAGAATTAAAAAAACGCCTTGAGACCTGGCAGAAAGAAACCAACGACGCCCTGAGACACCCCGAAAACCTGCATCGCCTCACCCGAAAACACGACGAAATCCAGGAAAGGTACTACGCGGAAAGCGTATGGGGAAGTTCCCGAAATTACGAGTGGGATTACACCGAATACCTCTACGACCATTAAGGAAAAAACATGGCAAAAACACACCTGACAATTGAAGGCGAAAAATTTCTGATAAACGAGAAAATGACGTATTCAGACATTGATAGAACGAGACCCGGTGCCCATGGCCTGCTCATGAACGCCCGATTTATACAGGGCATTTTTGACGACGCGATGGCACCCGACCGCTTTGCGCGCTGGGGACACGGCGAATGGGATCCCTTGGCCAATACCGAGCGCCTCATAGCTGCATTGCCCGAATGGTACCGCTATGGACTGCGCGCATTCACAACCGGATTCCAGGGCGGAGGCCCGTGTTTCACAGTGCCAAATCACACCATCCAGAACAACCCCTTTGGCACAGACGGCCTGAACCTCGACGCCAACTACGCCGAGCGGATGGACAAATTGATCCGGGGAGCAGATGCGGTTGGGATGGTCGTCATCGTCAGCTTCTTTTACGGCTCGCAAACCCGCTGGTTAAAAGATGAAAAGGCCATCCGCAACGCCGTAACAACCGCCTCGCGTTTTGTAAAAGAATATCCCAACGTCATCATCGAAGTCGCAAACGAGATGAATATTGGATCCTTTGCAAATCATCCCATCATACAAGAACCCGAAGGAATGGTAACACTATTGAATCTGGCGCGAAAAGAATCGGGCGGCTTGCCCTGTGGGTGCAGTGGCGGGGGTGGATATCGCAATCGAGAAGTCGCCGAAGCCAGCGATGTCATACTCATACACGGAAACGGCTGCACGCGGCAGCGATATCACAACATGATACGAGAAGTGCAAAGTTGGAACCTGAACCGCCCCATCGTTTGCAACGAAGATTCCCAGGCCATCGGTCAACTCCAGGTCGCCTATAAAACGCAGACCTCGTGGGGATATTACAACAACATGACCAAACAGGAACCACCAGCCGATTGGGGAATCACCACCGGAGAAGACACCTTTTTTGCACACCGGATGGCAGACGGCATAGGAATCGACACAGATGCGATTGACGACCAGTACTACCTCCAGGGCCTGGAACCCAATTGGACATATCAGGGCCAGCGCTGGCTTCGACTGGCCAGCTTATATCCCGAAACAATCAGCTATGTCGATTTTTATCGGAATGACAAATACTACGACACCGCGTATGACGAACCCTTTTCCCTGCATTTTCAGACCAACTGGCAGCAAGGCGGCATAGACGTTCGGGACGATGACCGGGAATGGAAAGCCGTTATCCACTGTGGTGACGGTCAGGTAATCGAAAAAATTGTTCAATGTTGAAAAAGCGCGAATAGACGAATAGACGGAGCGATGTACAACTGGCTGTTTCTCAGGCCAGTTCATAGACGAACCCCGCCCAACCACCCAAAACCTCTGGATTGCGACTAAAACCATGCCGCAATGACGGCTTTCATGTACATTACCTGTTTCATTGATTCGTTGATGAACTGCTGGCGCAGTTGTACCCCGTTCCGATGATTCGTTAATTCGTTAATTCGCATTTAAAAACTCATCCAGCGCATTTACCGCCTCATCAATATGTTCTTTCTCAATCACCAGCGGCGGCAAAAAGCGCACCACATCTGGCCCTGCGACACATACCAGAATATCGTTATTTTCCCGAATCGCATTCATCGCATCCGCCGCTGGTATCTCCTTCAGTACTGCGCCCGCGATCAACCCGCTGCCGCGAATCTCCGTCACCTCCTCGGCGTGTTTGTCTTTCAGTGCACTCAGCTTCCCAAACAAATACGCACTCTTCTCCTGGATACCCGCAATAAATTCGGAATCAGATATCGTCTTAAACACCTCAATCGCCACTGCACACGACACGGGATGCGCTCCAAATGTCGCGGCGTGATCCCCCGGCTCCACTGCATCGGCCACATCCTGCGTCACAAGCGTTGCTCCAATCGGCAACCCACCCGCTAAGGGCTTGGCAAGCGTCATAATATCTGGCGCCACGCCATACTGCTCATAGCAAAACAACGAACCAGCCCGCCCCAAACCGCACTGAATCTCATCGAAAATCAACAACATCTTCATCTCATCGCACAGGGCGCGCACACCCTCCAAAAATTCCGGATCTGCCGAATGAATACCCCCTTCTGCCTGTAGCGGCTCCAGCAACACAGCCACCGTCTGCCCATCTGCTATCTTCTCCACCGACTCCAAATCGTTCAAATCGGCAAATTCAATACCCGGCAGCATCGGCCCAAATCCCTGGTGATATCTGGGCTGACCCGTTGCAGAAATCCCGCCATAGGTTCGCCCGTGAAAAGAATTATTCATCGCGATAATTTTATTCTTGGGTGCATCTTCAAAATTCTTATACCCCCACTTGCGCGCAAACTTCAGCGCGGCCTCGATGGACTCTGTTCCGCTATTGCAAAAAAACACGCGATCGGCAAACGAATGCTCGCACAACAACTGCGCCAGCTGAGGCGCCGGAATCGTATGATACAAATTTGAAACATGGATCAACTTGCCCAACTGCGCGTTGGCAGCCTCTTGAATCACCGAATTATTATATCCCAGGGCATTGACAGACAAGCCACTTACAAAGTCGAGATAGTGCTTCCCGTCCGTATCCACAATATGGACCCCATCGCCCTTTTCCAGCACAAACTCGGGCCGTCCGTAGGTCTGCAAGATATACTTCTGTTCTAAGTCAATAATTTCTCGAGTCGTCATGCTAAATCCTTATGGTTAAAAATTTACTGCACAATTTGCGTGCCAATACCCTCGCGGGTAAAAATCTCCAGCAAAAGCGCGTGCGGAACACTGCCATCAATAATATGCGTCTTGTGAACACCGCCCTTCACAGAACGCTCACACGCACGCAACTTGGGAATCATCCCCCCGCTGGCAATACCTCTCTCAATCAACATCTCCACATCATTGACATGCAGTGTTGAAATCTGCGAATCCGGATCATCTGGAAACCGTCGGATACCATTCACATCCGTCAAAAACACCAGCTTCTCCGCTTGCAGTGCCCGCGCAATCTCACCTGCTGCCGTATCGGCATTCACATTATAACTCTCGCCCTCTGGCCCCAAACCAACCGGCGAAATAACGGGAATCATACCTTCTTCACAAGCCAGACGGACGGGTTCGGGATCAATTCGGGCGACATCGCCAACATAGCCGATATCGACCTCTTTGGTCTTCCCGCCTTCCTCCTCTACCGTCGCAAAATGCTGCGTCACATACATCACCCCCGCGTCTTTGGCCGACATACCGCGCGCGCGACCATCGAGTATTTCCAGACCATCGACAATACGCCGGTTCACCTCGCCAAACAACGTATCTTCCACCACCTGCATCGACGCCTTATCGGTCACGCGCAAGCCATTGACCCATTCAGATTCAATACCCGATGCCTCCAGACGCCTGCTAATATCCTTCCCCCCACCGTGTACAACCACGGGACGCATACCCACGGTCTCCATAAACACCAGATCGGCCATGATCGTAGGAGACCCTCCCTCTTCAGGCTGTGTGCTACCGCCGTATTTCACCACAATAATTTTGTTGCGAAATGCGCGAATATACGGAAATGCCTCAATCAAAATTTCAGCCTTTTCAATTATTTTTTGATCCAAGATTTTCTCCATCACGTTTTGGTAATTCCACAAAGACGCGGTAAGCCCTGCATCAAATTCATATTTTCCACAGCCTGGGTAGCCGCGCCTTTTTGCAAATTATCTTCCAGAGCATTGATATAGGCAAAACCGTTATCAACGCCCAATTTGATAATCAGTTTATGCGTATCTACCACATCGCGCGTACCCCACCAATGCGCGTCGGAATCTTCAACCACCTGCACCAGATCGTCAGCGTCATAAGCACTTGCAATCGCCTCGCGCAACTGCGCTGCAGCATCTTCATTTGCCAGCGCTTTCAAATCATCAGCCAATTCAACTCGAATATTTGCATTAATACCCGCAAATACCGACCGCAGCACAACAGGCGTAAAATTCACTTCAAAACCCGAATACAAAACCATTTCGGGCACGTGTTTGTGTCGCTTGCCATAGCTATATGCAATCTCATTTGACACATCCTCCACCTCGGCTCGCGCACCCGAATTGCCCGAAGTCGCCACAATCGTCGCTTCCCCCTGCACGAGTGCTTTGAGGGGATACAAAGCCAAAATAACACTCGTGGGATAACACCCCGGATTGCCCACCAGACGCGCCACAGCAATCTCTTTGGCAAACAAAGCCGGCATGCCATAAACCGCTTCTTTGAGCAACTCAGGCGCCGTATGCACCAGACCATAACCCCTTTCAAACGCCTCTCTCGGCAGCCGAAAAGCACCGCTCATATCAATAACCTTCGCACCTGCGGCCAGTGCCTCGGGCGCAAACTTCATCGACTCGGGATCCTTCGTCGCCAAAAACACCACATCGCAATCGACCAAATTGCCATCCCGGCGCCTTGAATTTTGTCGAAACGCGATAGTTGCCCGATCGTGGTGTTTTAACACCTTTTGGATCTCCTGCCCCACCATCCCCGTATCGCCGTAAATGCCTATTTTGATCACAGTCAGGTCCTTCCTGTATTCCCTATTTGCCCCTGAATGTCGCGCTCGAGATTCATCCGCGCTTCGGGAGACCGACACAAAATAAAAATCGTATTCTCCCCCGCAAGAGTACCCACAACCTCGGGCCACGACATCTGATCGATGGACTCACAAACCCCCTGCGCGTGACCCGTTATCGTCTTTACAACCAGCGTATGGTCAACCCCATCCACACCCACGACAAAATCCTGCAATTCGCGCCGAAGCAAATTTTCGCCCTGTAAAACCAGCCGATCTGTCCCGATAAACGCACCGGGGACCTGATAGCGAAACCCACCTTCGCCATCGGGCACTTTAACCACGCCCAACTCCTTAATATCTTTGGACAAAGTCGATTGCGTGGTCGAAATCCCAACATCCACCAACGCGGTGCTGAGTTCCTCTTGCCGAGCAATGGGCTGATGTGCAATCAGCTCTAAAATTTTTTGCTGGCGTTCTTGTTTCGCGCTCATAGGACCTTAAAAATACGTGAAAACTCGTCCAAGTCAAGAATAAAAATTCAAAAAAATGAATTTTTATTCCTTTTTGGCATACTTATCCAACCACTCTGACATCTCCCACAAAACGTGCATAACCGACTCTCGCGCCCGATAGCCGTGGCTCTCGTGCGGCAACATCACCAATCGGCAGATCGCGCCGTGTCCCTTGAGCGCGTTGTAAAATCGCTCGCTCTGCATGGGAAACGTACCCGAATTATTATCTACCTCACCGTGAATGAGCAGCAAAGGCGCCTTAATTTTAGGCACATGATTAAAAGGAGACATCGTCGCATAAATATCTGCTGCTTGCCAGAATGTGCGCTCTTCTGCCTGAAAACCAAAAGGCGTCAACGTGCGATTATACGCGCCACTGCGCGCAATACCACAGCAAAACAACTCGGTATGCGCCAGCAAATTCGCCGTCATAAAACCGCCGTAAGAATGTCCCCCCACCGCCACTTTTTCTGGATCCGCCACGCCCAGGCGCACCAGTTCATCAACCGCGGCCCTTGCACTATCGGCAAGCTGCTCGACATAAGTATCATTCGCCTCGCGATCTCCCTCCCCCACAATCGGCATCGCCGGACCATCCAGCACAGCATAACCACGCGCCAAAAAAGGCAACGCACCGTGCGAACTGATACGCACAAATCGAAAAGGAGAATCCTTCACCTGACCCGCGGCATCTGCACTCTTAAATTCGCGGGGATAAGCCCACATCAGCACAGGTAGCGGACCATCGTCTCTTTTATATCCGGGCGGCAAATACAACGTCCCATTCAACTGCACCCCATCTTTGCGCTGGTACTGAACCAGCGACTTCTCCACCGCCTTCAACCGCGGCAGCGGATGAACAAAATGCGTGAGCTGCCGCATATCATTGCGCACCAAATCTCGCACATAATAATTGGTCGGCTCATCAACACTCTCCCGGCTCATCAACACCGTATTGGCATCTATCATCGTCGTTGGCCGCTCGTAAAACGGCCCCTGGGAATGCATGAGACGTTCCGCCTTACCCGTCTCCAGATCATAGCGATCCAAAAATGGGCGATCGCCTTTGGGCGACGCACCATCGCCTGCAAAAAACATATAGCGTTGCGACGCATCCGTCATCAACACAGACCGCCCATTGGGCAACCGCGTAAACACAGGCGCGCCCGGCGCGCCATAGCGATCTTCCCACGACCGATCAAACAACACCTGCGGTTCAAAATCCGAATCATCCGGGCGAATGCGCCACGTACGCACGCGCCGCGTCTTCCACCAGCGCTCTGAAACCAACGCGAGATCACCCGTCCCCCACGAACACCCACCATAGCGCATCGCCAGCGACATAAGCGCGCGCCCATCACCCTCATAAGGCGCGTCGAGCGCATATACAACATCGCGCACCGCCACATCCACCTCGGGATCGCCGCTATCCTGTGCCACAACCCACGTCACGGTCGCAGGCGTGTCTGCCCGCCACCCAAACGAACGCGCACCTTCGGGCACGGCATCATACGCAATCGGAATAGACTCGGCCAATGGCAAATCCACCAGTTCGCGCACCTCGCGCCCGTCCATATCCCAAATCACCACCTTTGTCGGAAAACGATACGAAGGCACCAGATACGAAAACGGTCGGTGATAAGTCAACACCATCACATAGCGACCATCTGGCGACGGATCAGCGCGACAGATCAGCCCCGAAGAACCCAGAGGTCTCACATCGCCATTCAGATGCACAAGCACAATCTGCGAAGTGGCATAATATTCAAATAGCAACTCATCGTGTGCATTCTTCAACAAATCTTGATACGTGCGCGATGGTGCTGCCCGTTCGCCCACATTTTCCTGAATCACCGGGCCTTTGGGCACGCGGGGCTCCTCGGGGGGCCCACCCCGACCATCACACACCGCGCGCACCAACAGCCCCGAACCATCCGGCAACCAGACCATAGCCCCACCAAACACCTGATTCAATTTCACATCGCCAACTGGACGCGCTCTGCCCGTCTTCGCACTGCCAACCCACAGATCAATCCCATTATCACCCGTCAACGAAAAAGCAAACCACTGTCCATCGGGCGCCCAATAAGCCCGTCCAATTCTCGCATCCTTCGGCAACCCCGTCACAGGTATCTCACGACCATCGGCAATCCACTTGAGCGTCAGCCCATTGTAAAATCCCACGCGACTTTGCCCGTTCACATCCGGATCCAGACGCAAACCCGCCAGACGCAACTCGGACCGCGACACCTCTTCAATAGACGGTGCGCCCGGACGGTGCATCATCAACAGCACTGTCCTCGTCGGATCAATACTAAACGAAGGCGTCAAAGGCGCATCAACAATCGCGGCGAGTTCCTCGGGTGGCATCTCGTAAGGCATGATTTTCCCTCTCCCCTAAAACCATCTCTTATAGTAAAATGGACTACTCTCGTCTTCATTCAACTGCTTCACCACCTCATAAAACCACATATCCAGCGGCATCTCGTGCGCATCCAATCGCGGAAAAGGATTAAAATCATCGGTCGCCAGCGTCTTGCCAATCGTATCCAGCATCCCCAAACCCAACTCCGGCACATCCACGCGCCGGATACCCGCTCTCTCCATCAATTTATCATACACATAAGACATCGTCGTACCGCCCGGAATAAACGGCAAAGCGCGCGTCCGCATCACCGGAAAGAACACATCTATCACCTTCCGGTCTGTACCATAAGCCGCAGAAGTTGCCGCATGAAGCGCGTCCTTAGGCAAATACAAACTCGTCGAATACGCGCCATTGCGACCGTATTCCACCGCATCTGGATCGCGGCTCGGCTTGTCCAAACTGCCGCGCCAATCGCAAAAAGCCGTCACAGCCACGGAAATTCCCGAATCCATCAGCGCATCTGTAAACTGCACAGCCATATCGCCCATCAAAAATTTGGTCGCCTCAACAGCACGCTCACTCAAAGGCGTCAACTGCCACTGGAACAAACCCTCTGCATCGACATCCTTCACAAATGTCGGAGGATAGCCCGGCAACATCCCCGAACTCGCTGCTGCCATTGAATTGATATAAATCACATCCTTCGCATCGGCTGCTTTGAGCGCATCTACAATTTTATCCAACGCCCTTCCCTCCAATGCGTACCCATCATTAATCCAGTGAAAACGGTCGCCCAAATTAGTTGCGCGCATCTGCATCTCTTCGCCCGTCGCATATCCCAGCGACCTCGACAAATCGCGTGCCACCACCGTCAGACTTCCACTTTCGGCAACCAGATCGAGCAAAGCCACTGCCACCGAACAGCCAATGCCTAGCCCCGTCCCCCCAACAATCACAAAATGTCGTCCTTTTACCCAATCAAGCGCGTACCGATCCAAAGCGACATGCTGTGCCGAACGCCGCTGATCCAGCAATTTCACAGCCTCTGCCGGAAACGCCTCAACCTCTTCTTTGCTCGGCCGCGAAAGTGCTGGCGCGCCTTCCACGACACGCACACCCGGCATCGGATTGGCAAATGGACTTGGAAAATCACTCATATTATTTCTCCTGAAAAACGTGAAAAGCACCTACCCCCAGCCCCTTCCTGAGAGGAAGGGGAGAAAATCGGATATACATGATGTCCACTCTGATCGGGCCACACTCCCCTTTCCTTGCAGGAGAGGGGGTCGGGGGGAGAGGTCATTAGCCCCTCACCGATTATCCCACTCAATTGTAAAACCCGTACACTCTTCAAATTCTGTCGCGCGTGCACCTGCATCCTCTGGCACCATCGCCACCGGCACCACCACGCGATTTTCATTCAGATAAATTTTCGCCGCACCGCGCACGACGCATTCTTCCGGTGTCATTGCCCGCGCTTCTCGGGCAACCTCATCTTGATTGGCTGACGGACGCACCCGAATCTCCCATCCAATCCTCTCGCCCACCGCGTCTAACAACCCGCGATAGCGATTGCCCACCTGAGAGGAAATAAAAGCCACCTCAATATACGAACCACTCTTCAGGCCCATTTTTGATGGCGCATGGGGTTGATCCCCAAACACCTTTCGGATCTCGCTATATGCTTTATTAATCTCCCATGCATCCTCCCTCTTCACTGCGACTTCTGTCTTTACACCCCCTGGCCAATCCAGTATCAAATCAAAACCCGTCTTTGCCTTAAAACCCGCTGCTGCGTCACCGCTTACCCGCTCCCAATCATCCACCTCACCCACATCAACAGCCAACACCACCGCCTTTTGATCCAGATGCAGCGCAGGCGCTTTCAAAACCCTTGCACCTGCGGGCACAGCATCTCGCGCCTCTTCAAAAAGCCGTCCCTGATGCGGCGTCTCCCGCAGCCTGAGAGACCAACCCGTCTCATCCTCCAACCTGAGAAGCGTCTCGCCATACTGCTCTTGAACCACATCGGGAAAATAAAAAGCCAGTTCATACACGCCGTCATCTACATACGCGCTGCACTTAAACAACCCCGCCTCGGGCGGAAAAATCGACATAATATGCGTGCGGGCTTCATTCATCTCCATCGGCCCGGCTTCTGACACTTCTTTTGGATGGAACAAATAAGCGCGCCGATAATCCGGCTCAAAAAATCCCCGCGAACCCGACAACAACAACCGAAAAGCCTCCACCTCTGACGGCGTCGTCATCTCCGTACCAAACCACATCTCCGCCAATTCCTGTGCGCGGAACGGCCCCTGTGCGCCCGTTTCCAACACATAATTGTGTACCTCCTCAAGCGTGTCATCGCTCAGCGCTCTTCCGCCTGCAATACCCGCCCGTGAAACGCGCCGACCATAGCCGCGTTGTCGCATCGTCCGCATTGCCTCCACGGAATATGCACCGCCATTTTCTGGCAACTGCACGCCCTCTGGCAAATATACATCCACCATCGAAGACAGTGCGCTGCGCGCCTCTGCATCGCCGTGAACGAGAAAACAGGTACGCGGTTTCAACCTCTGAACCAACCCCGTCAGTTCACCCCCATCTGCATGCGCCGAAAGCGAATAGGGTTCCACCTGACACGCCACCCGCACCCGCTGACCATTCAGCATCAACACGCGCTCTTCGGAGTCCCGTGCCTGCATCAAATTCAACAACGCACGCCCGGGAGACTCCTCATCCTGATACCCCGTTATCGCAATCAAATTCGCCGCATCGCCAGCCAAACGCTCGGCATAAAAACTCGACGCACCTCCGATCAACATCCCCGAAGACGCCACAATACAACACGGCGGCCCCGACAAAACCCGGCGGCGATCAGCCGGTGACGACACCGCCCCCACAGCATCCGAATAAAAAACATCCTCACCGCGCTCTGCCCTGCGCCGCACCGCTGGCGCGAGATCATCTCCAAACGCCGAATACACCGCATTGACCGACCGCACCATCCCATCGACAAACACGGGAAACTCCGGAATCTGCTTGCGCCGCATCGCCCGCGCCAAAATCAGAATAACCTCCTGTGCACGCCCCACGGCAAAAGCGGGAACCAGCACCTTGCCCCCCGCTTCAATCACCTCGGCCACGCGCAATGCAAGCGCGGCCTCTTGCTGGGCGCGATCCGCGTGCTGGCGATTGCCATACGTCGATTCCATCACCATCACATCGGGTCGGCACTGCGGCACCACCATGCCCGGAATAGTCAGTTGATTGGCAACCGACACATCGCCCGTCATCAAAACACTTTCTCGCACACCCTCAATATAGATCAACGCCGCACCCAGAATATGCCCGGCGGGAATCCATGTCGCGGTCAACGCGCCATCGCAAATCGGCACCGTCGCAAGCCACGGCACATCCACCATGCGCCCCAATGCCGCATCGGCCGCCTCCGGCGGATAAAGCGGCAACTCGCCATCCCGGTCTTGCGCCATCAGTTTCACAGCATCTGACAACAACACCCGTGTAATCGCCTGTGTTGCAGGCGTAGAATACACCTTCACATCCGCCGGAAGACTATTCACCAACACCGGCAACGCACCTGTATGATCGGTATGCGCGTGTGTAATCAGCACTTCATCGGGTAGCCCCACATCGTCCAGCACCGAAAAATTGGGCAACTGCGATCCCTGTGCAGCCCCCATACGAATACCCGCATCCACCAGAATGCGCCGACCTTCAATCTCAATTAATGTGCAGGAAGCACCGACCTCGTCGGCACCGCCTAAAAAGTGGAGTTTCATAAATAGTTGTCCCAAAAATCAAAATACGCTATTTTTTATTTACGAGACAGGAGGTGATGGCTTTGATCGACATTCAAGTCCAAAAAGAGAAAAAGCTTCCCGAAAAAATCCTTTCGATTGAGCAATTCCTGGAATGGTGTGAAGAAGACATTCAGGCTGAATGGGTGGATGGAAAGATTATAATTATGTCGCCAGCATCGCGTAAACACCAGCAAATTGCAGATTTTTTATCCGCCATTCTTCGGATCTTTTCAGAAACCAAAAACCTGGGTCTCGCCATCAGTGCGCCCTTCTCCATGCGCCTCGATACGACTCCCGCAATTCGAGAACCCGACCTGCTATTCATCAGCACAGCAAATTTGCACCGTCTCAAAGAAACTTATCTCGATGGCCCGGCAGATATTGCAATCGAAATCGTCTCTCCTGAAAGCATTGAACGCGACCGAGAAGACAAATTTGCCGAATATGAACAGGCAGGTATCTCAGAATACTGGCTCATCGATCCCATTCTTGAACAAGCCGAATTTTATATCCTGAAACAGGGAAGATATCATCTCGCTGACATCTCCGACGGCATCTTCCGATCCCACATCTTACCCGGGTTCGACCTGCAAATCGCATGGCTCTGGCAAAACCCCCTGCCCAACACATTGCGCGTCTTGCGCGAAATCGGCATTTTGTAATATCTTTGATCTATGCTCAAATCATTCGCCTTCATACACCGTTTCACACTTCACACTTCTTTTATCTTTGAGTCTCCGTGTCTCCGTGTGAGGCCCTCTCGCATCTTATTGCTCCTCTCTGCTATCCTGCTCTTCGGCTGTACTGAACGCCAGGTCCGCATCCACTTTGAACAGGCAGAAAAATATCGCCACGAAGGCAAAATCGACCTTGCAATCGAAGAATACAAAGCCATCCTCGGGCTTCGTCCCGATGCGATTGACGCCCTCAACAACCTCGGTTATCTCTACGTTGGAAAAGGCCAGTATGCCAATGCCATTGCACAATATCAAAAAGCCATCGCCGTCAAACCCGACTTTGCCGAAGCCCACTTCAACCTGGGCGTCGCCTATGTCGCGCATAGCCAACTCGACAGCGCCATAGCCGCGTACCAGCGCGCCCTCCAATACGACCCCGAAAACCACGAAATCCACAACAACCTGGGCGCTGCCTACACCATGGCGGGCAATCACCGGGAAGCCGAAGCAAGCTACCAGCAGGCACTCAAACTCAAACCCGACTACGCCGACGTGTACCACAACCTCGGACTACTCTACACTTATGCAGGCAGATACCGGGACGCCATCCCACAATACGAAAAAGCCATCCGCTACAAACCCAATTTTGCCGACGCGTACAATAACATGGGCAGTGCGCACCTCGAATTGGGCCAATATGAAGACGCCATCCAGCACTTTCAAACCGCCGTCCGTCTCCAGCCCAATCACGCACTCGCCCAGGAAAACCTTCGAGAAACCAAAACGCGCATGGACGCGCTCCAAAGAGCACGCGAAGCCGGAGAAATGCGCGCCCAACACATCCTCGTCAAAACCGAAGCCGACGCCCAGCTTGTGCTCGACCAACTCGACTCAGGCGCAAAATTTGAAGCGCTTGCACAACTCTATTCCACCGACACGGCATCGGGGCGACAGGGCGGCGACCTCGGCGCATTTCTGCCCGGCACCCTCTTGCCCAAATTTGAACAAGCCGTAAAGAAAATCGAACCCGGTCAGATCGGCGGACCCGTCAAAACCCCGGCCGGTTATCACATCATCAAACGCATCTATTAACCCCTCAATCACCCAGCAAAAACTGCGCCTGCTTGCTCACGCTGGGCGTATTCGGTCTGTTCAAATCCGTCACCACCACCTCAATCTCCAACTGCTCTTTGCTATTCTCGGGCACATCCAGCGCAATATAAAGCGGTTCCGATATCGCAGTACCCATATGCTCATATGAAATCTGCACCCCATCTGTATGCGGAGTCTGGCTCAACAGCCGTCCCAATCCCCGAATCAGCCCCGTACCCTGTACCCCCTTAAGCCTGTACTCCACGCGGTACCGGGTTTGCCCAAACGCATCCCGGCTCAAATTATAAACCTCGTAATAGAGATACACCGGTTGCCCCTTCGCAAAAATCTTAGACGGCAAAGGCACCACCCGCAAAGCCCCCTTTTGGAACTTCCCCACCTGCTCTCCCACCTCGACAATCTGCCCCGCCAGTTCCAGATCGCTCAGCGCCAGAGCTTCACCGCGGAAAGATGAAACCGCGACATAAGTCTTATGCACCTGAATTTTTCGGCTTATTGGATCACGCACCTGAGTACCCAATAAATACTGTCCCGGAGACAGCGCTGCACGCACCTGATCCACCATCAGCGTCCCCTTCTCTGCCTGCCCACTTATCGCTTCAGCCACCCGCACGCTATCCCGAAAAACCGGCCTCAGCGAACGATCATAGACCACCACGTCTCGATCCAGCATCACCTGTGAATTTCCCGACGGCGTCAAAGCGGCCATTGGCACACCCATATACGTCTCCATAGCTGTCTCGCGCTCAGATTCGCGGAAATTTGCCGTGTACATATAAAAATCCAGAGGATCGCCCCCGTAATCGTGCACATAAACCGAAGGCGTATGGGACACAACCCGTGCCACAACCGTCTCGGGCGCCATCCGCGACCACAGCGCGTGATTGGGCGAATTGGGCGGAATAGGCGCGAAATCGAAAAACCCGCTACCGGTCGGATCCAGAAATGTAATCTCGATCCCCCCGCCGATCTCGGCATAAATCCACGACTCCCACTTATACCCCAGTTCAGACCCATCGAGCATAACACTGCGCCTGCGCGGTATCGGGAAAGTCGGCACACCCCGTAACTCAGACGTCTCAGACTCCACCCCAAATCCATAAGACGACCGCGACTGCCCGTGTATATGCTTGCTCGGCGACACTTCTTCAAGCGCATTTGCAGCCATCATATTCAGGCGGTTCTTCACCTTTGCGACTTTTTCATCCGTCTCAAACACCAGATAATCCGACCAGCTCTGATGATCCGGGTGCCCCAGCCGGATGTACACATCGCCTCGCCGGTCCCACCCCCGGCCGTGCCACTCTTCCAGGCCCTCGACAAAATTTGAACGCGCAAAATGCACCCGCCGATAATGCTCAACGCGGCGCTCGTTCACCTGTGTCGTCGGCGTGGGATCCTGCTCCAACCAGAAAACTTCTCGAAGCTGTGTTAGCGACCGCCCAAAAGCACTCTGAATTTTGGAAAGCACTTCCGCAGAAGCCACCAGAGACAAATCGTGGTAATACCCCCGTTCTGTCGGATCCAAAAACTGAAAATAGCGCTCAAAAGCCGCCTGTGCCTGAACAAAATCCCCCCGCTCAACATGCATCTCGGCCAAAAGCGGCAGATACTCTTTCGGCTTTGTCTGTGCCATCTCCACCAACTCGTCCAGACTATAAGTCTTCTTCCCCGCGCTCTTCAGCCGCATCGCCACATACGCCAGACGCGCAGGCGTAATGGGATGGCCGGGATTTACCGCTATCTGCCGCGAATACGCTTTCATCGCCTTGTCGTAATAGCGCAGCGACTCGTAAAAAACGCCCAGCTTGAAATACGCGTCATAGTGATCGGGAAAAAGCTCCACTACATTGCCAAAATAGTGATCCAGATCCACCCGATCCATCCCCACCATCGCCAGATGGCACATCCCCAGATTGTAGTGCGCCGCCGTATAGGCTTTGTCCATCGCGCAGGTCTCGCGGAACAACCTCAGTGACCGAGACTTCTGGCCCGGCATCTTCAACGCCGCCAGTGCCCGCCCATTGCGCGCCTCCACAAATTTCCTCTGCTTCTTAATCGCCTTTAAAAACAACTCCTCTGCTTCTTTTACCTCATCCTGCTCCAGGCGAAGATAGCCCAGCGCGCACATCGCCACCACATCATTCGGGTGTAAAATCAGCATCCGATCGCAAATACGGGCAGCCTCCGTCACCAGCTTTTCATCCGGAGCCTGTGCCCGCGTGATATACTTATTCGGAATCAGCCCCCCCCGCTCAAAATACGCATCTGACACCGTCACATAGCGACGCCCAAAGTGATAACCGTAATAATACTTCAACATCAGCGGATTTCGCGCCTGCCAGAACCGCGCCAAAAACAGTCCCTTATTCTTCCGATCCAATGCCTTGTAAAAAGCCGCCGTATCCGCACTGGCCACCTCTCCCAGAATCAAACCCGCCACCTGATCTTCAAACTCGCCAAAACTCGCCTGCAATTCCGCCCCGGCGACCTCCTGATCCTCCTCCTCTGCCTTGTCCTCTCGCTCCAAAATTTTGATATGTACCCGCGCCACCCGAAGCTCGCCCAGCAAAGACTTGATCACCACCTCTGTCTCGGACTCTGACACAAGCTCACCCTTCAACACCGTGCCATCCTCCAGCAACACAGTAACATTGCGCGAAGGCTGCTCTATCATTTTAATCAGCGACTTTTTTATCCGCAGTTCGCCCATCGCCGTCTTGAGCACCACCTCATCCTCAGACTCTGACACAATCTCGCCCTTCAACACCGTGCCATCCTCCAGCAACACCGTTGCGCCATAAGCAGACACAACCACCAAAAAGAGACAAAGTGCAATTAAAAAAGTCTTCATATTACATCACTCTCCTGAAGAACCCCGGCAAAGGCAAATACAATACCCCTTCCCCGCATACCTGTCAAGCCATGAAAAAACGGCGGAAGGACATAGCGTCCCTCCGCCGTTATGATACTGTTCACAGGGCAGTCAGCAAACCACCCCCTGATGTTAGAAGGTAACAGCAGCGCTGAGGATATGCACCGAAGAGAAGAAAGCACTATCAAACTGCTTGAATGCATAATCCACCTTCACGCCCTGACCACCTTCGGTCTTAAACTGCAACCCACCACCCGCAGAGATACCCTCTGTATCGTGGTTGGTCTTGTACCCACCTCGCAGCGTAAAGCCGATTGAGGACCCCGCTGCGCGATACGTATATTCGGCACCGACGTGAATGCGCTCATCAAAATCGATGGGATTGTTCACATCCAGAGCCAGATCCAGATGGTGTGGCACAGGCGTATTGCCCATCATCGAAATCACATCGATGAGCAAGCCCAGGCGGATATTCCGCGGCAACTCAAACTGCTCCCGCTGATAAACCACCTCTGTGCTAAAATTCTGCACACTCATCGCCATCACCGTATTCCGGAACCCCGTATTGAAATACGTGCCCAGATCAAAGGCAAAGGCATTCTTGGAATTATCCACCGTCTGCCTGGAGGCTCCCAAAAAGATATTGCCAGTACCCAGGTCCTGATGGGCCATCCTGAGGGTCGCTCCTGCGGAAAAACGGTCGGTAATTTTAAGACCATAAGCCGCGGAAATGGCATAATTGCTGGTGGTAATCTCGCCCTCGTCTTTGAATCCGGCGCCAGCGGGATTTGGATCAATTGATGTTCCGTTGACAGTACCCGCATCGAAAGTCACAATCGAAAGACCGAACGTCCCTCTGCCCGGCACATTCACTGCAACGCCCGCGACCATACTCTTGGTATCGACGAGCCAATCGACATAAGTGACATGTGCTTCCCGGCCTTCCATAAAAGCCAGCGCACCCGGATTGAAAAGAATCGCCGAACCACTGCCGATCAACCCCACCCCGGCACCACCGAGAGCAGCAGTGCGCGCATCGGTGGGAATAGACAGGAAAGCAAAACCAGCCTGTCCGGTCTTGATAAACGTCGGCGAGGCTTCTTCAAAGCCCGGAACAACGGGATCCAGTTCTCGAACGCGACCATCAAAGTTATCGGTCACGCCAGTCGCAACGCTCCCCTGGGCAAACATATCGCTCGGCATCAGCCCCGCACACACAAGCGCAATCAGAATATATTTTTTCACGATCATCCTCCTTGTTTAGCGAACCACAATGAATTTCTCGATATGAGTGCCCGGAACCTGGGGATCCCTGCTCTCAATATGTGCAAAGTAGATACCCGACACCAGGAACTGGTTATTGTCGTTGATCATCAGATCCCACGACAGATCGCCAGAACCCGCGGTGTGCTCAAACTCCTGAATCAGATCGCCGGTTATCGAGAAAATACGGATGATCGCGCTCGCAGGCAGATTTACGAACAGTAGTTTATTGGCCTGACCCGTAAAATTGAATCCACCTTGCTCTAAATCGCCGCCCTGAATCTGGAATGGATTTGGCACAATCCGCACACTCGTAATATCTCGTCCGGGTGCGCGGAATGGACTTACGCCATCCCCCAGAGTGCGGGTGGCAAAATAGCTGCTCTCCAGACCATTGGCATCAACGGCTGTAACCGCGTAATAATACCGCGTACCGCGAATCACAGTATCGTCATTGTAGGATGTACCATTGACCGTGAAAATATCCCGCAGACCGGGTGGTTTTGTCTCAAAACCCGCCATGCGATAAACCCGGTATGAAGCCGCACCGGGAACAGCAGCCCAGGAAAGTTCGTTTTGATCCGGACCAGATGTTATTTCTACTCGTGAGGGCCAATCTGGCGTAGGCGGCAAAACGGGCTGCAAACCAACCACCGAGTTTACCTCGCGGTTGTTCCACGCCTTGTGCGCCACAGCTATCGCCGCCTTCAGGGAATCCAATCCACTGTTGAGAAAAGCTTCTTTCTGGTCAAAAGAAATAGAACCTTCCGACCACTTTCTGCCCATCTCCTTATTCGCAGCAATAGATGGACCCGTAACAATCCAGGCCGACACAATGTGAATGCTCTCACCGGGATTCAGTTCGGGCCAGGGACCAAATGTCACCATCCACTCCCAGTATCCCTGCTGAGACTCCACGGACGTCGCTACGTCTCTAATGCGCTCGGCCCGCATCGTATTCGACAGCGTGTAAAAATCGTGTACAGCCCCCATATCCGCACTATCTGTGGTAATCCAACTGGCGTCTGGCACCCAACGGGCAACGCGCGGCTGCCGCATCTCGGGATCAGGCTCATTCATACTGTCCAGCCAGTTGTCGGAAAGCGTATTGGGATCGCTCACCGGCGTCTTATCCACGTGCAGGAACAATCGACCTTTGTATTCGGACTCGAGAAACTCACCCGCATCGATCAGTGCCTCGCGGATCTCGTCCAACTTCGGAACACCCGCCGCAGGTGCCGGTTCGCCGCGATCATCGCCATCGGGCCGGGTACCTGTGCGGTCTGAAGCATTGCCATCGTAGGAATACATCAGCTTGAGTTCGTCATCCCAGTTGTTCACCTCGTCGAGAATCCCGTGCTCGATTCCCGCGTCAAACGGACGCGAATCATTTCCAAAAGTCGGCGTGATGTGGGAACCACCAGATGGGCCGCGATTGGCCGCCTGCATAAACCAGTGGAAGCCGAGATGGAAATTTTGCAGCACCGGATTCTTGTCGCGGGTTTCCGGACTCAGGTCTGTACCGCGCTCACCGGTGCGCACATCGGGCACGCGGGGATTTTCGGGATATGTAAAGGTCTCAATCTGAAAAATAATATCCTGGGCTTCGGTATTCGCCCATTTCCACGTCTGGGTCCTCTGGTGGATACCGCCAGTATGGACGCGCTGACCTTCGTTGTACACATCCGAACCCAGCCCGGGAATCACAGCCTCAAACTGGTCGGCAGGCAAGCCATCAAAGCGGGTATCAAAAATCGTCCATGACTCCCGCTTGATCTCCGCGCCATCCTGAATCAGCAGAGGTGGCTGAATGCGAAATGCCTTGGGAGAACCTTTGCCCACCGCATTGAAGAAAGAACTCGAAATATCGGCAAGGTCATCCGTACCGTCGTTGACATACTTGGGAATGGTGGTATTGGCGAGTTCTGGAAAATGCGCGGAGTAGCTGGGCATATTGAAATTATCCATAATAATCGCCGACCTCAGCCCCCAGTTTCGAGCGACCAGGTAGCGAATATCCGGGTTGGTGCGCCCCTCGTTCAGGCCGCCGGGCCAGGTTGTGCCCCAGTTCCGTCCCGGATTTTGCGCAAAAGCACTCTCCGCAGAGACCAGCAATCCCAGAACCATTAGAAGGGGTACATATCGTCTCATCATAACAGATTATCTCCTGAAAAAAACAGATTGCAAACCTCCCCGGTTCCTCTCGTGCAAAAGGAACCGGAAGAGGTCTCAAAATTAGAAGGACCAGCGCACGCCGAGATGGATATCCCGCGGATTGACGTAGAACAAATACGACCGCTGAGACATCACGCTCTCATCCAGTTCTTTGCCCGGCTTGTCGCCTTCTTGCAAGTTTCCGCTCGCATCCACAGTCCAGCCCAATGCCTCCATATACTTCTTGAAGTTATTGCCCGAACTCGTACCGAGATGGGATCGCGTATCCCATATCCGGGACGTAGAAGTCGTGGTAACATTTTTGAAGTTGAGCGGGTTGCGAATCTCCAGATAAACCGTTGGCGCCATCTTCACGTCAAACATCTTGGCAAACCGCAGATCCAGAAGTCTGGTCGCCTGCCACTGTGCGTTATCCAAAGAGCGCAGTGCCACGTCGTTGGACGGGTTGTAGTTGAACCACGACCCCGCCTGATGGCGGTAATAAAGGTTGGCTTCCCAGCCCCCCTTCAACATGCGCTGCTCGCCTCCGTAATCCAGCGGCGTGCGGAAATTCAGGCCAAACTTCAAAATCGGTCGCGCCTTAAAGCGCGGATTCGCGCCAGCGGGACTGCGCTCGATCAAGCGGAAGGGCGCGGTCGATACGGTCTGTACGTCGTAGATGCGCTCCCAGCGCACGATGCGCTTGCGCTCGGCTCGGAATTCATAGGACAAAAAGCCCGTCACAAATTGCCCGCGCGCCTTGCGCACAGACAACTCGAACCCGCGAGTATCCTTCACATTTCCATTCATGTGGAAGCGCGTGCTGCGACCTGTGGTATTCTGGATATACACTCTTCCGCGTTCCGTGTCCTTCTCGATGTCTTTGAAGAACACCGTGCCGTTGAACAGATACTGATTGGCGAAATTCCGCTCGTAGCCCAGTTCATAAGCAATCGTCACGGGCATGTCCAGCCACGGATTGCCAAACTGCTCCAAAGGCTCGCCCAGACCGCTCTGCGTCTGATACAAATCCACAGAGGTCGGAATCTGTGCAAAGTGACCGTAGTTGAAGAACAGCTTGCTCTCGGCAGTAATCGGATGCGATATACCAACCCGGGGACTCACCTTCCACTTTGTGGGCGGGCGTATAGCCTCTGCCTTGGAATACAGCAATACGGCATTGGAGCCCATCCACTCGGCGTGTACCTCGTTGGGAATGTCGAAGTACTTATCCGGACGGTGGAAGTCCAGGCGCAGACCCGCATTCACCACAATCTGGCGATACTCCATGCGATCCTGTAAGAACACACCGCCGTAAAGAGGCGTGCGGACCCAGTAATTGTGGAAGTCAGCCGTATCCGTCACTTCCATATTGGCGGGATCGTCGATATTGCCCGGACGGAAATTGACATCTTCCAGGCTCGGATCCTGTACAGAAGATGCAAAACCGCGGACCTCGCGCAGGAAGAAGTGATGCACCTGCACACCGGCTTTGATCTGATGATTCGGCGTAACCTGAGACGTAATATCAAAAGTATAATCGTCTTCCCAGGTATAAGACCAGTCGCCCGAACGCGCCGGGTTGCCGTCGCCACCGCGCATGCGATAAGCACCTAAGAGATCAAAGGTTCCGGGCTTATACGTAAAGCCCTTGGGACCTTCGTCCAGGATCACGGCACCCGCGGCCTGAGCCGCCTGATAGCTGCTCTCGGTAACTTCCTCGACGCGGCCATCTGGATATACTGCTGCTGCGGGCACACCGCGCTTCTGCAGGGGCTGCCACGAAGCCTCGAAATCGGCCTTACCCACGCGCACCGACAAATTGTAAAACGTCCGGGGAGACAGCGTGTGCGTCCACGTCAAAGTGCCATACCGGCGGTCGATCGTTTCGATATTGCTGCCCGATCCCATCGCAAAAATATTTCGCGTACGCAAATTGCTCACTTCAAAAGCAGGCGTGCGGGCAAATGTGCCCAAAAAGTTCCCGTACTTCGCACCCTGAGACCAGCCCTTCAGGAAGCCCAAAGACAGCTTGGTCGTCGCCGTAGGCGTAAAGATCGCCTTGGCCTGCCAGGTATCATCGCGATAATTGGGAACGGCCATCGTCCACGTATAAGCCGATTTTTCCCGGCGCGTGGAAAGCAAGAACGACACTTTGTCTTGCACGAGCGGACCACCAACAGTCACATCGTAGGTATAATCCGCATCGCGGTCTGTGGCGTCGAAATTCTGCTGATACGGATAATCCTCATCCTGCGGAAAAGGACCTATGCCACTGGCTTCGGTCGCGATTCCGCCGACCTTCCGATGCTGGAAATCCCAGATACCCTTGGCTTGCTGAGGCGTCGAAATCACGTCTTCGAAGGGACCGGCTTTCCATTCGCCAGCAGGTCCACCCCTATCTGCAAATATATTATTCCAGCCAGCAAAATCCGGATTGCCGTCGCCATCTCTATCAGCAGTCGGCGACATGCTCTGGAACCGCCCCACATCCCACCAGTTATCGGTGCTGTACATCGTGGGACCAAAATACTTATTCGCTGCGGGACTCCACCGCAGGTCACCAGCCGTCGTCCATGCGCGAGGCTCGCGGTTCACCACGTTGATCACACCGCTGCGCACATCGCCGTACTCGGCATTGAACCCGCCCTTCAGAATCTGAACCTCCTGAAGTGCTGTCTTGGAAAAGGACGAATATGGGCGGCTGTCCCGGCTGTCTTTCATACTCACGCCGTCAACCATATAAACGATCTCGGTCTCGTTGCCACCGCGGATATTCAAACCCCAACTATCCGTATCTATACCCACCTGCGTGGCAAACGCATCGCGCAACCGGGGTCCCACTGGCGGGGCCTCGATCTCTTTGGCAGACATAATCACCTGCGTATAAGACACATCCATCTCAACCGGTGGACGCTCTGCCGTCACCGTAATCTCTGCCAACTCTGCCGTTGTCTCGCCAAGCGAGAAATTCAACGGCGTCGTGCGGTCAATCGAAACCGCCACATCGCGCTGCGTCACAGCGCGATAACCCACCAGCGATGCCGTGACCTCATACACGCCCGGGTTGACGCGAATGATAAAGTATTCACCATTGACATCTGCCGTGGCACCCATTCTGGTACCCACAATCACCACATTGGCACCCGGCAGAGGTTCGCCGGTACCGGAATCGGTAATGCGACCCGAAATTTTACCCGTGGTGGTCTGCGCGTCGGCCTGATACGTCAGCCCAAACCCCAGCGCAATGGCAAGCAAGGCTATAAACCCAGCTCTAAAACGATACATAAACTCCTCCTTATGTTTTCTTCCCCCGGCTTTGGGAAAGATAAGGGAAAAGCCACCCTGGCTCATCCCGCGCAACTTCTCCAGACTACCTACTACAACAAAATACTATCGATAAGCCCTTAAACATCACCTCCTTATTGATCCCCTCCCTGTGGTCTTAAAAGCGGGCTTAAATACCCCACCTCCTTTCGGTCTATGATATTGATCATTATAAACTATAATTTCCGATAAATCCACGTGTCCAATTTAATATGCACCTCGAAACCTGTCAAGTATTATGCACCAAATTACGCGACATGTG
>VXRD01000116.1 GCA_009838845.1 Gemmatimonadota bacterium
CCGCCCACACCCCCCACCACCCCCACCCTATCCTTCGCCAGCGCCAGTCGCGTTCCACCCCCCCGGCCTCGGCGGACGAGGGGGACGAGGG
This sequence comes from Gemmatimonadota bacterium, assembly GCA_009838845.1. Lineage (NCBI taxonomy): Bacteria > Pseudomonadati > Gemmatimonadota > Gemmatimonadota bacterium. The sequence goes on from VXRD01000116.1 coordinate 92, forward strand.
GGACGACTACAAAACATACAACAACGCATTACCCGGAATCTGGAGGCTCTACAAGGCGGACGAGGACAAGGAGGTCGAGGAGGGCGAGGGGGACGAGGCGGTCGAGGAGGACCACCGATCAACGGCAAGACAATGGATATGGCGAGAATTGATGAGGTCGTGCGATTGGGAGACATTGAGATTTGGGAAGTGCATAATCGCGGCGGTCAGCCTCACCCTTTCCACCTCCATCCGGTCCAGTTTCAAATTCTCGACCGCAACGGCCAACCATCCACCAGTGCCGACCTCGGCTGGAAAGACACAGTCCTGGTGCCTCCAGGTGATCTCGTTCGGATCATCATGGCCTTCGATCGATATGCTGATCCTCAGGTACCATACATGTACCACTGCCACATCCTGGAACACGAAGACAACGGGATGATGGGACAGTTCCTGGTTGTGGAAGAGCCAGAGCAACTCAGCCTGATCACTGGCAAGACAACCGTCGTCACATTCATCACTGGCGTTCAATGCGGGCATTGTTACGAGCACGCGCGTTTGTTCGACGAGGTGCTTCGGGAGAACGACATCAACCTGGTGATCATCACGCCAGAATCCGAGCCGGACCAGGAGAGAGTTGCTGTGCTGTCATCGAGCCTAATCTCTGACACTGCTGGCAAATGGGCAGGCTGGTTTGGAATGGCCCACACCGGCCCAACGCACGGCACAGTCCTGCTGGATACGACCGGCGAGGTCGTCTGGAAGTCCACAGCCCCCGAACCATACATGGATGTCCAAAATCTCGTGAACCGTGCGAAAAATCTGCCGGGCAGATAATGATAACTTTATCTTCGGCTTGCTGTTGCGCCTTTTGATATGTAAGTTGTGTGCAAAAAATAGATGGGTATGGCAAACAGGGAGAACGCAATGAAACTCACCACTGAACAAATCCGTGAATTTTACCACCGGGGGTATGTCAAAATCCCCGGTGCGATCTCAAAATCAATGGTTGACACGGCTCGTCAAGCGATCAACTATTCCATCGGCACACTCAGCCCGAAGGGTCTGAATTTGGCAAAGCACCACGGTGGCGGTGAGGTCGTCAGCAACCTCAATAGCAGCCCAATGATCAAGGATCTGTACCACAAAAGCCCTGTCATTTCTCTGACTGAATCTCTACTGGGCAAAGGAAATCTTAAAACTCCCATTGGCAGGACAACTCCCGCCTCACGTTTTCCCAATGTCCTGGGCAAAGCACCGCCCGAACCGACCGGTCACATCGATAATATGGGCAATGGGAGAAATGGCAAACCAAAAGGCTCCTATCACCGGGGCTTTACTTGCTTTGGCATCATCTATCTCGCCGATGTACCCGAGCCCTATAGTGGAAATTTCACAGTCTGGCCCGGGTCCCATCACGTCTATGAAGACTATCTCAATAAGAAGGGCGTTGAAATTCTCTCCAATGGACAGCCACGTATTGACCAGCCCGAGCCACCGCACATGATCACCGGTCAGGCAGGAGATCTCATTCTCGCTCATTTTTTGGTGTATCACTGCGCCAGCCCCAATGCTTCTCCCAATATTCGCTATGCCACAATTGCCCGCATGAGCCATATTGATTGTGCAAAAAACGGCAACGACTGCTTCACCGACATCTGGCGAGAATTTTCCTGTGTCCGCGAAGTGATGGGTATTGACTGAGAACATCAGGCCACTGACGTGAAGGAGATGGTATGACAGCAAAAACCCTGATTGACTACTTCCTTCCCATGGAGCCTCGGGGACCTCTGGTCTCCGAAAGAGTCTGGGGCGATCCAAATGTGTTGCCGCGCGACATCCACAACGGGCTGGAAGATGTCAGGCTGGAGAACTGGTGCTACTGGGACGGTAAGATTGTGAAGGACAATGAAGGGCGCTATCACATCTATGCCAGCCGCTGGCATCACGCCTTTACGCACCGCACAGGCTGGAAAGAAGACTCAAAAGGCATACACGCTGTCAGCGATCACGTTATGGGCCCCTATGAAGACAAGGGCCTCCTCTGGCCCCACTGGCAGGGCGGCAAGGGACACAATGTGATCGGACTGAGGATGCACGACGGTCGGTACGCCACGGTGACAAGCGAGATTACCCATGGGGAGGTCTTTGTTTCCGAATCGCCAGACGGCCCGTTTGAACTACTCGGCAGGATCAAGGTAGATTTCAACGGATTTGATCCGGCACTTGCCCGCTATGAAAGGAACGGCCGCATGGCCAATGTCAAAATCCTGCTGCGACCAGAGGGGAGATACATGATTGTCCCCCGGTCCACTGCTACCCTGATCAGCGAAAGCGGCATTCTGGGGCCTTATAAGATCATGAGCGATCGGTTGTACGATAAATATCCAGAGTTGCCTCAGACGCGGAATGAGGACCCCACTGTCTGGTACAGCGGCGGCCTGTATCACATTGTGTACAACCATTGGCCTACCGGAATATCTTATCACTTTACGTCCGAAGATGGTATTCATAACTGGACGTATCGGGGCGTTGCCTTCCGCAAAGAGGCCATGGTATTTCGCTATACAGATGGAACTGTAAACCACTGGGAGATGGTGGAGCGTCCGACCGCATATGTCGAAGACGGCCACGTCACGCACTTCATCTTCTCGGTCATTGATGTGAAGAAAGCGGAAGATCTGGGAAACGATAATCACGCCAGCAAGATTGTCGTCGTGCCGTTCGACGGAGCGTCGTTTGATCGAGACATGCAGGAAATTGTGGCGGCTGAAAAGGCAACGGGCTAAAAGCTATTTTCCCGAATTTGAGGCTCTCCTGGGTTCAATAGGGATACCCCGGTCAGCCTTCCATTTTCTGAGGGCTTGTCCCCATTTGCCCGGTCTGGCGTCTTCTGGGGTCAGGATCTTCTTATCAGCGTTGTACTTAAATCCCTCAAGAGTCACGTTCTCGATATCGACGCGATATGTCCCATTTGTGTAATCCTTTACCGCCCCGATCGATGGCCCATCAAAGAATTTTGTGACCTTTCTTAGCCTCAGATCATCGTAGTATTCTTCCGGGATATTCATCATTTCGTGTGTTTTTACCTGCGCATCTTTCCCAAAAATCGCGTGAATATTTTTGATGGAACACCCATCGGCAAAGCGTCCGGGTTTTGCGTCGGGATTTCTCGCCTGTTCGGCCTTCTTGACGTTCCCCCTGCCTATGGTGACCGCATATGTACTGCTTTGGGACGTGACACCATCGACATGAACCAATCCATTGTTCGCGCTGTGAGGTCCAAGCATGACAGCACAGCGGCCATTTTCAGAGGTGATGTTTCTGGCTGTAATGTCATAAACTGCCGTGTGATCTCCCACAGCACCCGTTTCCAGTCTCAGGGTGACGCCTCCCTTTGCGTAAAGATCTTCGAAGTGCAACGATTGTGCGCCGTGTAACTGGACGAGTCCATATCCCGGGCTGGCGTTGAAGATGCGACAATTTCGGATGGTTCCATCAGTAGCGCGAGAGATCTCCCAATGTTTCACATTTTCGTTGCGCGACCGTGTAGGAGTCATCGTCAACCCACAATAGACCGTGAAGTTATCTTTTATATCGAGATCGGAGATGAGGAAATTTCTGACCATTCTGCACAAGACGGTGCGGATGCCCTCTTCTTCCCGCCGCTCCCGGTCGGAATAATCGACGATGAACCGTCCGCCGAGTCCCCTAATGCTGACGTTCTCAATAAATTCATTTCCCCTTTGCTTAGGTCCCCTCCCGGATGTATCCTCATAGTCCAGGATGAAAATAACGGTTTTTGTACCTTCTGGCCAATAGGGCTTGATGACTGTATCTTTTTCGATCAACAGGTGTACATTCGATTTGAGATAGACTTTTGCAAAACGATAGGTTCCTTTCGGAATAATAAGCCGTCCACCGCCTGCGGCTGCGACGTCGTTGATCGCCTTCTGCAAAAGCGCACTCTGGTTGGTTTTTGCATCGTCATCGACCAGGCCGTAATCGGATTTGAGGTCTTGCACAAAGCTATTTGTATCCATGGCCTCCTGGTATCTGGCGCTGACCGTTGTGACCCCTGAGATAAGCGTGAGGGTCATGAGACCGAGTATCAGGGTGAGCTTCATAATAGATTCTCCTTGTTTTATATTAGTGTTCGGTGGTTTTTTGAGAATTCCCTGTCGGGTATGGTTCCGCATTGTGTTTTGGCAACCAGGATGACAGTTCTTGTTTGACCGAAACATACGCTTCCCGATCTGCCAGATTGTGGAACTCTTGCCCATCGTTTTGATGGTCGTATAATTCTTCCGAGCCATCCTCATATCGGATATAACGCCACCTATCCGATCTTATTGCATGATTATTGAATCCCTGTGTACAGACCACTGCGCGATGGGTCTCTTCCTCTGGGTTATGCAGCAAAGGGACCAGACTCACGCCATCAAAATCTCCTGATATTTTACCGCCTGACAATTCGATCAGTGTAGGATAAATATCGAGCAGGCTGACAGCCTGTTTGCAGACCTTGCCCGAAGCAATCTCTCCAGGCGCAACGATGATCATCGGTACCCGCGTGGTCTGCTCCCACAATGCAAATTTCTCCCAATGCTCCTTTTGCCCCAGATGATACCCATTGTCTGACCACAAAACAACAATAGTATTTTCGGCGTGAGGTCCATTTTGAAGTGCAGCTAATAGACGCCCAACCATGTCGTCGGTAAAACTGACAGCCGCATGATATGCCTGAACAGCCTCTTTCCATTTGTCATTTTCAACCATCCATTTGTGCCATGTACGCCTGACCATAGCCTGACCCGCTTCTGGCACATCATCCAGATCATTTTCAAGAACCTCAGGTACTGCAACTTCGTCATAGGGATGTCTCTCGAAATATTTTTCTGGCACATACCAGGGAATATGCGGTCGATAGATCCCCGCGGCCAGAAACAAAGGCTGACCATGGTCTTGAGACAGTTGTTGCTCTGCCCACGACACGACTTTGGCATCGGCCATTTCTCCAGTTTCAATATCCAATGCCGCCCAATCAAAATATCCGCGATAAAACTTTTTGCTCCCATTTACAGGCCAAACATCTGGCGCGACTTCTTGAGGCATTTGACGGTCTTTTGATGGAAAGTATTCGTCCCAGGGGCGGGGATCAAGATATCCCTCATACATCTTTTCGCTCAGGGTCGCCCCGTGGTACACCTTTCCGCCACCAAGGGTTTTGTACCCCTTGTCCTTAAAATATTGAGGCAGTGTAACCCTATCTTTCAGGCTCTTACATTTTCTCCAATCCTGCCTGTTGAGATACACGCCCGATGTCGATGGAGCCAACCCGGTCATCACACTTACACGTGAAGGATTGCAGGCAGGAGCTGCGCAATGTGCATTGGTAAAATACACGCCCTTTTGGGCAAGCGCATTCATATTGGGAGTGTGAACAGAAGTTTCTCCATTCATCGCATCGGGACAACCGCATAAATCGTCAATGGCGATAAAGAGCACATTGGGTTGATTGCTTTTATTTTCTTTGATGTCTGCCATGAACTGCCTAATCCTCATCGTGTCCTTTGAATCCCATAGATGGATCGAGAATCTCGCCTTCGCGAACCGGTGTATGAGCGTCCCCGGCATACTGCGTCATCTTCTCGAGGATGTCAGGATACTGAGCAGCGACATCGTTCAGTTCTTCAATATCTGTGCTCAAGTCATACAACTCAAACGGCCCGTCTTTATCTGGTCTCACGGCTTTCCAACTCCCCATACGAACAGCGCAACTTTTCCGATCCTCCCAGTACAGGTACTCGTGCTGCTCCTGCTTGCGCTCGGTCTCACCATGCAATGTGGGCAAGATTGAAATGCCGTCGATATCAGACCCAATCTTCGCCCCCGTCAGTTCCGCCAGAGTAGGCATCACATCGGGAAAGTATCCCAGGTGCTCAGAAAACGTTCCTGGCTCGATCTGACCCGGCCACCGGACGATGAAGGGAACCCGTAGCCCGCCTTCATAGAAATTGCCCTTGCCCCCGCGGAAGCGTTCGCCCGTCCCGGGATTCAGATTGGGGGCAAAAAAGCCATGTGGATGGTTCTCGTTTGCGAAATAAGGAGCGCCACCATTGTCGCCACAAGCAAAGATGATGGTCTTCTCGTCAATCTTCAACGCCTTCAGCAGATCCATGATCTCACCGATCTGGCGATCAGCCATTTCCATCATCGCGGCGTACATCTGTGTATCGTAAGGTCCTCTCTGGTTCGTGGCATCCCATTTCACGTCCTTGTACTTCTGCCAGGCCGGATCCGATTCGGGCATCATCCACTGGCCGTGCGGAGGCGTCCACGGAAGATAGGCAAAGAACGGACGATCTTTATTCTCTCGTATGAACTTCAGCCCTTCTTCATAGATGAGGCCATGGGAGAACACCTCGCCAGTGTGGAAACCACCTGTATTCCCCTCCAGATACATCTTCTCGCTGTTGCGGAGAAGGTATCTCGGGTAGTACGTGTGTGCATGCACCTGATGATAATAACCGAAGAAAGTATCAAAGCCGTGTTTCTCTGGCACGCCCGTTGTCCCGGCATCGCCCAGGCCCCACTTGCCGAAACCGCCAGTCGCGTAGCCCTCGGCTTTGAGCATTTCAGCGATCGTCATATCATCTGTACGCAGTGCCAGACCGCCGCCATTTGCGCGGATTGTTGTGTGACCCGTATGCCGACCTGTCATCAGCGCACAGCGGGTCGGAGCACAGACATTACCTCCCGCAAGCATTTGAGTAAACTGGATGCCCTCAGACGCCATCTTGTCGATATTGGGCGTCTGAAGAATGGGATGACCCATGGCGGACCACTCAAAATATCCCCACTCATCCAGCATGATATAGATGATATTCGGCTTCTCAATGCCTGCGATGTTTTGTTTTTCCATTGCCCTACTCCCTTCAGATCATTTCTTTATCACCAGGGATTCGTCGCATCCATCTCCCACTTCACGATGTCGCTCACAACGATGGACCCATCCGAAGAGAACACCCGAACCTGATCACTATCCTCTCGCGTTGGGTACACCCTCTGAACCATACAAATCTGAGAATTGACAAAAATCTCCACCACCGATCGGTCAACAAACACATGGAAATGCAACGGTCCTCCGCTTCGCGGCTCGAATGGCACGACCTGCTTCAACGTGGGATATTCGAGGTCATCTGCAAGACTCGCATTCGAAAAATTGATGACAAATTCCTTCTTTGTCCCATCGTAGGAGGTGACGGTCTCCTCCGCACAGTCGGGAGAGCAAAACAGCTTGAACCCAAATGTGTTTGTATTTCCAGGATCAATGGCAAACTTCAATTCCATACAGGTACCGCTCAATTCTTCCAAAGCGATATCCTGCCCTACCTCTACCCGCACCGAATCGATGGAACGCTCGTCGTATCTCAATCTCTGAAGCTCCTCAACCGGACGAATTTCAAGACGGTTATCCGCATCGGGAATAAAATGCCAAGGCAGCGTCATGATGCTGCCCCATCCGTACTTTGACGTACTCCTCCCCTCGCGGATCCATCCCCAGAAAATCCTCCGACCGCGCTCGTCAATCAGGGTTTCTGGTCCAGCAAGAAGACCGCCGAGATAGCTCAGCTGACCGTTCTCCTCAGGGTAGAATTGCTCGTTTTCATATCGGCCGATGTAATACTGACATTTTGAGAATGGCAGGTGGGTATGCATCACCAGCATATACCGATCGCCAAACGGAAAGAAATCCGAACAAGCGCAGTCCTCGATCTCCTCCGTCCACTTTCGATCCGACTTGTAGAAAGGTCCAACGTATTCCCAATTTCTCAAATCCTTCGACTTGAACAGACTTGTGCAATCCCCTTCATATCCGGGCCGGTGGTTCTTGTTTCCGATCAGAGCGTAGTACGTATCCCCTTCCTTCCAACCACTCGGATCAAAGATCACGCATTCCGGATAGGGCGCGTCTGGCTCCAGTATGTTCGTCACGCGGTTCCAGCCAGCATCAATGGGAATAACTGGATTCTCATCGAGCGGAACCCAATGGTCAAGCTGATCATCGTAACACTGGTAAATGCATATCCCTTTGCGCGGCATATTGGTGATAATCGTCGGTACCTCACATCCTTCCATCGCATCACCACTGTTAAAATAATCCCCCTTTTTGCCTTCAAGCGGCTCTCGCAGAGATGCTTTGTGGTAGGTCCAGTGAAGAAGGTCCCGGCTCGAAATGTGCTGCCAACTGGAAAAATCCCTCTCACCGGATCCATTTGCAATCTTCTGGAGGTATCCGATATGGTATCGCCCCTTCCAGTAAATCGCGCCATTTATGTCATTCCATCGACCTTCTGGAGGCAAAAAATGGTATCGCGGGCGGTGTCGATCGGCAACCATCTTTTCCCTGGATTCATAGACCTCCATCAAAAAATCGTCATAATTTTGCACACAATCTCCTTTCATCCTGCTATCCGATTGCCCAATTCGGGCCGTTCACAGGCTCCAATTGCCCGCTATCAGCAGAACGGATTCCAGCATCCACAATGGCCGTTGCATCGAGATTCATGCCTACCTGCAGCGTTTCATGCAGAGGATCACCCGTGTCCAGATGGTGAATTAATTCCTCGGATATCTGACGACGTCCCTGGGGCAGCCTCTCGCACGAATAGGTGGCACTCTCACCGGCCTCTACCTGGACAGTTGGCTTGCCCCTACCTCCCCCTACCACCAACGTGCCTTTCGTCCCATATACGATCGGACCATTCGGTACTCCCTGATGCCTGGTAGTCCAGGTTCCCTCAAACACGCCCATTGCACGCGAGAACCGGACGATCATCACGCCGTTGTCGTCTGCGTCACCCCACGGGCTATTCAAGTTCGCTCGCATTCCGATTGCTGACACGCCAGGTTCACCGATATACCATCGCGCGACAAGGGCTCCATAGGAACAGAAGTCCAGCATCGCACCCCCGCCATCCGACGCGCGATGCCACCAGGTAGCGCCCAACTCCCGTTCGGTCATCGCTTCCGCACCTCCGCTCACGCCTGCGTGACTAACACCTGCCCCGAGCGGTCCGCGGTGACCACCCCGCCAACGAACTTCGAGTACGCGGCCGATCACGCCTTGATCAATCAGCTCTTTGGCCTTTCTCGCAGCAGGACGCCACGTAATCGGCCAATTCACCGCCATTGTCACCCCTGCAGCTTCGCAAGCGCGGGCCATCTGCAACGCATCAGACATCGACATTGCCATCGGTTTCTCTACGCATACCTGAGCATTCGCCTGCGCGCAGGCGGCCACCACTTCCGGGTGGCGCGCATTTTCGGTCGTGCAGATTGCGATGTCGAGCGCTTCCTTCGCCAGCATCTCTCGATAATCTTCGTACGCCTTCGGTATCCCTATCGTGTTCAGCGCGTTTTTCATGTTCCACCCACGAGTGTACGGCGCGTCGCGCAACTCGGGAACCGTCGGCACGGTATCCGCGCAGGCCACCATGTCAACCTGCGAGTGTTGTGCAAACAACGCGGCAACATTGTTGACGTGCATATGTGCAAAACCGATCACGCCGACCCGGTATGTATGGCTCATATCCTTTCTCCTGTTGGCACCTGGTTACGCCTGTAATGAAACGAAATGCTTTCCTTATCCGCGAATCGGTCCCGGATTTGGCTATCACTTCGATTAGATCGATAAACAACAGATCCTTAGATAATAGACCCCACATAGCACCTCATCGTCCTTATCACAAAAAACAGAGCGTATAGTCGTTTTGCCCTTTTCCAGGCTCAAAGTAGCACTTACAGTTGCGTCGTTCGGCCCAACCGCAATCTCTCTATTCTGTCCCTCCACGGCGAGTATTGCCTTCGTTATCGGCAAGCTTATACCTTCTGGAAAGATGTCATCTTCCGCTCGGTATTCATCCAATCCGCCTGCGATGGCGGTCTCTGCTTCAGGCGGCCAGCGACGCATCTCAAAGGTGTACTCACCTGCTTTCTCGATTTCAATGTGCCAGTCGCCAAAGATGCGAGCTCCCTGGCGAACAGAACGCTGAGGCGTATTATTTACCTCACCTTCGTAATCATCCCAGTCAAAGAGACACAGATTGACAACTTGCGTGCTCTTTCCGCCCACAGGAAACGCGTTGACCCGCTGAATGCTCGGCTCAACGGAATGCCACCATGCTTCATAGTGTTTGCTCAACTCGACCACAATGTCAGGATATTCATTCGAAATGTCATTCTCCTGCGCAGGATCGTTTTCGATGTCGTATAATTCTTTCCCGGAAATAAGTCTCCAATTCTGCCAGATAACGCACGCATCACCTTTTTGCGGCACAGGGGGACGCCTGGTGAACTGGACCACGAGTTTACGCTCATTGAGAGCCTTGCTCTCACCGCCCAGAAGAATCGGACTCAGGTCCATACCATCGCAATAGAAATCTTCAGGTGCATCCAACCTGCACAGGGTCATTAATGTGGGTAGAATGTCCTGAACTTGCGTCACTTGCACCAGATCCTGTCCGGGTTTGAGGTTCCCCTTTTGCCAGCGGATAAAACTCGGGACGCGATGACCGCCTTCGAAAAGCGTGCCCTTGCTGCCCCGCATACCTGCATTGTAGTATTCCACACCTGCCGTACCGCCATTGTCGGTCATGAACATCAAGATCGTATTCTCTTTCAGCTCATTCTCTTCCAGGAACTCGTCTAGCCGAGTGATATTCTCATCTATATTGGTAATCATACCAAAAAAGCTGGAAAGTTTATGTCCCAAATGCCGATACGGTTCACGGTATTGGTCGGGAACATAGTGAGGACCATGAGGACAATTTGTAGGAAGGTAGAGAAAGAATGGAGCCGAAGCCTCGCGGCATTCCTCTATAAAGGCAATGGCTTCACGAAACCACACATCGGTGCAATACCCCTTAAATTGTCTCACCTCGTCTTTATCCCAATAGTGATCATCGAAATAGTCGTTGTTCCAGTAATCTGGTGTCTGCGTAATGGCCGCACCTTTGTGATGGATCGACGCATCAAAACCGCGATCATGTGGACGAAAGGGATAATTGTCGCCGAGATGCCATTTTCCAAAATGCCCGGTCCGATAACCACTATCCCTGAAAATGTCGGCCATCGTTGGGATCTCAGGAAAAATGCATTCATGCCCATAAGCCCAGGAGTATGCACCGTTGCGCAAAGCATCACATCCCGTAAGCAACTGACTGCGCGTAGGCGTACAGATCGGCGCCACATGGAAATTTTCCAGGCGGACACTTTCTTGACGTAGCTTGTCCATAGATGGCGTTTGAAGTTCTGGATTCCCATGGCAGGACAAGTCACCGTAGCCTTGATCATCGGTGAGAAGAATAATTACGTTTGGTCTATTCTCTTTCACGCCTAAAGCTCCCTAAAACGGTTCTTTCAATGCTTTTCTACAGGTGGCCACAAATGCGTCGACAACCCGCGCCTGGGTTCATCTGTTGTATTCCCACTCGTATAATGCAGGGTCCGCCCGTGGTGAAAGGTTGCATCACCCGGTTCATACTCTACCACCACGGCCTGGCTTTCGTCCACAATCACTTCCAGTGCATTGTTAATCGGATTTTTGTGTTTCGCACTGATGTGTTCTGCAATCCCATTCAAGTGACTGCCGGGAATAAACTGTAAAGACCCCATTTCCTTTGTCGCCTTAGACAAAGCCAGCCAGCACGTCAGCGCCCGATGGTTCGCTTCACCCGGCCAACCATATCCCGCATCCTGGTGCCACAATAATTCCACCTGAGAGTGAGGTGGTTTGTAAATTAACTGATCGTACCGATAGTCAATATCCTCACCCAGCAACTCCTTTCCTATCTGCACAATGCGCTGTCGATATTCATGACCTTCCCACCCAGGTATCCTCAATGAAGGATTGCCAAGTTGCAGCGTCTTACCCGGTGCAATGCGGTCCTTCCAGGCCGGCACATCAAACTCATCACGAGTCGCCCGATCATAATCTCGTGCCAGTCCAGCAACCATCTCTTCATGAATCAGGTGCCGCACCACAACAAACCCATCGCGATGAAAAATATCGATCTGCTCCTGCGTCAGAATTCGCTCTGACATACCTATCACACCTTTCTCAAAGATATCACATAGATCATGATTCTATGGTTCTGTCATCTGGCAGACTCGCCCCGGCTGCGTTCCCATTCCTCAACGCTCATGTCCCCGGCGACGATGTGGCTATTGTCGCCGATGCGGTCTGGATGGCGCAGTTCCGGTTGATCCACAAACCTGGCGCGCAACGCCTTGTGTTGGTTCTCTGGCTGTAGCACATCCTCCTCGCCCTCGGCGAGGTGCCGATACAGCAGCTTCAGCTCCGGGGAGAACCTGGCGAAAACCTCTCGCGGCACGTAGGTCCTTAGTGTGTGGCCGCCCGAGTGCAAGTTGCCAAACTCATTCCCAGACAGCCACCAGGGCGCATATCGGCACACCACCGCCGTGCGCTCGTGTTCGCTCTGGTTAAGCCCGGTCGAGTGCCAGCTTCTTGTGTCCTGCATAAAAACCGAGCCCGCCGGGGCAGAGACCTGAAATTCTCCTGGAATTGGCGCGCGCGCGTCGATACCGTCGTCGGGACCTCGCGGGTTGCGCGGGTCTTTGTGCGACCCCGGCACGATCCACGTGCCGCCGTTGAACGGGGTCACGTCTTCAGGCCCGAGGTACCAGACCGTGGATAGTGCCATGCAAACGTCGGGGAAGGGCTGGGCGACTGCGCCGCAGTGCTTCCAGGGATGTTCGCTGTTTGGCCCATACGCGCTCAGATCGTGTGGCCAGTCAGAATGCCAACCGCGGTGCTTAAGTTGCTGCTCGGATAGCGGTTTCTTCGCCGGTCGCGACGACTTGTTGACCTCCGTCTGCATAATACGGATGTGCGTATCGAGCATGGCTCTGGCAACCCGCAGTACGCGAGGCTCCGCGAGGTACTCGGCGAAGGTCTCGCACCGCGCGATATCGCACAGCTCGGCGTGCGGTGCCATCGGCGGCCGCACCGGGTCCAGGCGCCATCTTTCAAAGCGCTCAGGGCTGTCGTCGATCTTGGCCTGGGGGTCTCTCTGACGCTCTATCTCTATGCGCTTGCGGCGCTCCGCCTCTCGGTCCTGTTCCAACAGTTCGCGACCCCGGTGTACACTCTCGCGCACCGCGTCGATCTGATCTTTGGGAATCACCCGATCGATGACGCAGAAACCCTGGGTTCGCAGCGATTGCACATACCCCTCAATCTCTGCATCGCCCCCTTTGGGAATGCCCGTGCCGATGGAGTAGGGGACGCGCAGCCGCTCATCTAAATTTAAGTGTTTTGACATAATCAACTCACTGGTTTAAGGATTAAAAAAAGCTGTGGCAGATGTATAATCTTCTTGTTCGGCCATATTTGGTTCTCTGGTTGAAAATGAAAAACTGGAGATGTGGCTCAACGAATCGGTCCTGGATAAGAACACGCCATCCCATTGCGGATGAGCATTCCCCGATCGGCCTGATTCGCCTTTTCAGCCATCTCTTCGCGAAACGTGATCATAACACCGCCCCATCGCGTGCGATCGCTCGGATTCGGTGGACTCATATGCCACATATGCGCATGCCAGACCACCGCATCGCCCGGTCCCAAGGGCACAGGTTCAGGCGTCTTATCCTTCAAAAGCTCACGCGGAATCTCTGGGTGCAACCCATCATACTGCACATGTTCAATCACGTCGCCTTTGTGGGCGCCTGGCATCACATGCAAACACCCATTCTCCAGATCGACAGTCTCCAGAGCCACCCAACAATTAAAATGTTCGCGCTTGTGTGGCCTGATGCCACGCGAGGCATCGCGCTCCCACAACCAAATGTCCTGGTGCCAGGGAACCGATTCGCCGATTCGAGCCTGCTTCGTAAAAAAACGCGTGCCTTGCACGCGAACATTCTCACCCAGAAAACGTTGGTTCATTGCAATCACATTCTCTGCTGTCAACCACTCCTCCCAAAGCACCCGGCTATGAAGGTCCCGATCGCCCACAGCCCATACCGCCGCATCACCGTCAACACCTGTGTCATCCGCGCGATCAGTGGTCAATCTGAATCCTTCCGGCTTTTCTGCGATGACCCGTTCAAGTTCACTTCGCACGGCCTCAACTGCTTGGGCTGAAATCAGATTTCGAACCACAAAATAACCGCGATCTTCAAACTGCGCCTCTGCATCTTCGGGGATATAAAACTCACTCATGTGCTACTCCTCCCTGGCGGTTGTACCATCTACAAGGGTATCCTAACTGTCACGAATTTACTCGCCCAAATTCTATTCTTTCTCTATTCCGACATATCATACAACGCGACGATATAGGGATGGTTGGGATCGTACGTCGTGAGTGGCTTAGGATTTTCCACCCGACCACAGGGACGTTGGTTCGCACCGGTAACGCCCGTGATGTCGTCGCCCAAATCCACACGGGCTGATTCCGCTGCATCTTCGAGCTTCTGAACCACGTCAGGAAGTTCGTCGTACTTATTATCCGTCTCTCCGATGTCGGCATCCAGATTGTACAACTCTTTAAGATGGAGATGCAGCTTATAGTCGCCACTCCGTATCGCATCAAGATTGCCCTCCTTGAAGTACAGAAATTTTTTGTATCCGGATGATGCGCCAGCTTCCTGCGTCATGAGCCCCAGTATCGTATGACCATCTCGAATGACGCCATCTTCAATATCGGCTCCAGTTATGTCAGCGAATGTCGGCAGGAAATCCATCATGGTGCTGATTTCGTTACAGGTCGTGCCTGCAGGAATTCGTGCAGGCCATTTCATAATGCAGTTCACCCGCTGACCGCCTTCCCATGTCGATCCCTTGAATCCACGCAAGGGTGTATTAACGCTCTTGCTCGCGCCACCATTATCGGATACAAAGATAATGAGTGTATCGTCCGTCAATCCGCACCGTTCGAGCTCGTATTCGAGCATCGCCAAACTCCAGTCAATATGCGCAACTGCTGCACCGAGGACGCCGTTCTCAGATTGTTTTTCGAAGACTTCCGGTACGAACAATGGGTTGTGTACATAGGTATGCGCGAAATAGAGAAAAAACGGCCGACCAGCGTTTTCTCGGATGAACGTCACGGCCTCCTCGGTATATCGTTCCGTAATGGAGGTCTGATCGGGCTGTTCCTGTACCACCACGCTATCTCGCATGAGCGGAAGAGGAACCTCAATATGTTCTGCCCACGCGACTCCGGGCCTCCGGGTTTGAAGCCCCATGTCGTTGCTATACGGTATCCCAAACCAGGAATCGAAACCATAATGAGCAGGTAAAAACTCAGGTTGGTCTCCCACATGCCACTTTCCGATGACTTTTGTTGTGTACCCACCCTCCTTCAACACCGACGCAATCGTCTTCTCCCGGGGGTTCAACCCCTCTGCCTGCCCAGGAAACAACACCCCACGTTTTTCGATGACCTCTCCTGAACCATCGATTTTGCGAACGTCGAAAGCATGCATGTTGAGCCTTCGAGGGTATGAGCCAGCCAGCATAGCAGCTCTGGAGGGGGTGCATACTGGAGCGGCAGCGTAGAAATCGGTAAAACGTATGCCTTGTTCGGCCAACCGGTCGAGCGCCGGTGTCTTGTTGAGCGTTGATCCATAACAGCCGATATCGGCGTAGCCCAGGTCGTCGCAATTTATGAGGATGATGTTCGGATTCTTTTTTGACATGCTTCACTCCAAGCAGGTTGGTATGACAAGAAACAGGTATGTCAGAAACGACCTTTCCATCATTCCGTTACACCTTTTTTAAAACTGTCTAAGGTTTCACGGAGTTCTTTCACAACTTCAGGATGATCGTCTGCGACGTTGTTTTTTTCGCCAATGTCGCGATCCAGGTCGTATAACTCCAGGCCATTGGTTCCAAAATCCATCAGAAATCGATGGTCTTGTTCTGGTTTGCGCCCAGGAAGCAGCAGCTTCCACTTTCCCTTTCTAATACCGACGCCCATATTGGCATCGCCATCTCCCACCTGATCATAGATAAAGGTTTCTCGGCCTTCTTCGGCCTGTCCCAGGAGCAATGCGGTTTGATCAATGCCGTCAATCACGCGATCCGTCGGTGGTTTGGTACCTGATAGTACAGTAAAAGTCGGCAGGAAATCAATCGTGGCCCAGAGCGCATCCGAGGTGCGCCCAGCCGGGACTTTACCCGGCCATCGGACAATACAGGGCACACGAGATCCGGCTTCATAAGCTGATCCCTTACCGGCGCGCAACGGCCCGGGATCGCCCCAAAAGATAGAACCCTCTGGATGGCCTTTCTTGTTTTCATAGTACTTGGATTGGCACCACGGTCCGTTATCCGTAGTATAGATCACCAGTGTGTTGTCGCGCAATCCCAGCGCGTCCAGCTTGTCGAGCAAACGTCCGGTCTCATGGTCTAACTCTTCAACCACATCCCCATATAGCCCACCAGCCGATTTTCCCTTAAACTCAGGAGATGCATCGATGATCGTGTGTAACATCGTATGCGCCAGATAGAGCACAAACGGTTTATTCGGATCTCGGCGATTCTCCAGAAAATCAATCGCTTTATCGGTGTACAGGCGAATCGTACAGCTCATGTCTTCAGTTTCACCAACCGCTTTGTTATTCTCGTGAAACTTTATAAATCCGTTGTCGTTTGCGCCAAGAGTACCGTAATAATAATCAAACCCCTGAGCGTTCGGCATGCGCTCGATAATTTCCTTCCGGTTCGAGACGTCCCACTTACCTATACAAACCGTCTGGTATCCTGAAGGTTTCATCAACTCGGCAAAGGTGATCTCACTGGCGGGCATCCCCCAGCCCTTGCTGCGGACCGGATAGCGACCAGTGAGCAATGCCGACCGCGATGGACCGCACACCGGCTGGGCGTAAAAGCTGGTGAAGCGCGTGCCCTCCTTCGCCAGTTGATCCAGACGCGGTGTCTTGTTCTTTTTGTTTCCAAAACAGCCCAGATCCGCATATCCCTGATCATCGGTAAAAATAATCAGAATATTCGGCCGTTCTTTGATATCGTCATCTATCGACTTACTCATCTGATAAACCTTTCTTTTTGCATCTGTGGTTGTGCAAAATATGGGATTGCCCCTTTCTGCCGTGGTTTAAGGACCAGTGCAGATCCGTTGTATCGCTTGTGCATCGCATCACGTGATACACTTGGAATCGCACATTGTGAGTGGCTGGGGATTAATATCGCTGAATAGGATTCGCCTCCCCCTCAACCCGATGCTTATACAGCAACTTTACTTCCTCAGGAAACCTTTCATAAATCTCCCTCGGCACCATTGCCTGATTACGCCCCCCAAATTCCAGATTCATCCACCATGGCGAATACCGCGTCAGCATCGTCACTCGCGGTTCATCGCTCGGATTATTTCCCGCCGTATGCCAGATTCGACTATCGATCATCACGACACTCCCTGCTTTTCCTTCCAGCTGAATCTCGCCCGGGATCGATTGCTTGATCGGAATATCATCGTGCACTTCTGGCGGATTGCGCGGGTCCAAGTGACTCCGCGGATTCCGCAAATCCCGATGACTGCGAGGCACCACCCAGGTGCCACCATTCTCTGGTGAAAAATCCGACAACATCCATAATGCCGTAATCCCTGCCACCACATTGGGAAACGGCATTATAAAAGCACCTGCCCGTTCTCGGTCTGTCAAATCGTGTGGAAAATCTGAATGCCACCCCCGGTGACCCATCTTTCGCTCACCGGGTTGCCGTGTCTTAAACTCCGTCTGTGCAATACGTATGTGATGCGGATCCAACAGTGCCTTTGCAATGCCCACCACGCGTTCATCGCCAAAATAAGCTGCAAGACCGGGAATAAACGAAACTGCATTTCTATGAGGTTTGCCCTCTGCGTCAGATTGAAACACAAGTGAACCACCGATCTCTTCATAATACTTCAGCCCATTTTTATGACCCTCCTGCACATGATCACAAAGAGAATCGACCTGATCCTCAGGAATCACCCCTTCGACCAAACACCAGCCCTCTGCTTTCATTTGCTCAACATGAGATTCGATTATTTCAGATACAGACATAACATCCTCCGTAGTTTTGCAGCTTTCCAAAATCGTTTGTCTCTGTATCTTGCCCCAAAGCTAAATCGGTAAATTTATCAATTGGTCTTTGCATAGTGATTACTCTTTAAAGAATTTTTGTGATGAATCGCTCTTTATTTGCGAATCGGTCCCGGATACGGACACGCCTTCCTATTAAACGGGCGACCGAATCGCTGTCTCATTCATTTTATCTTTTCCTCCTCTTTTCTTTTAAATGATTTGAGAAGCATACTCGTCTGTCAAGAGTATTCGCCAGGCCCACTCTGAACCGGATCGCCCCCTATCCTTTCCAGAGTACTGGGAACACGGGTTGGCATCTTCTGGTCTAATTAACCAGGATGTACCCAATGTTATAACACCCTTCAGGAGAACATCACCGTGCAAATTACAGATGTAAAAACAACCGTTCTGTCGATGCCTCATCTATCAGGCATCCAGGACGCCACCATTCGTCACCTTGAACAGGGCAGAACGCAGTGCTTTGTCCACATCGTCACCGACGAGGGACTGGAAGGGTTGGGCACCGGAGGAGGCGCACGGGCTGCCCGTGAGATCATTGAAGGGTCGCTCAAACCCATTCTGGTGGGTCAGGACCCACTCAACATCGAACAGTTGTGGGACGACATGTTCTGGCGCATACGCGGTGTGGGCCGCAAAGGCCTGGCCTTTTGCGCCCTTTCAGCAGTCGATATTGCCCTGTGGGACTTGAAAGCCAAGTATTATCAAACCCCTCTCTACAAACTGCTCGGCCCTTATACGGACACCGTCCCAGTTTACGGTAGCGGCGGTTGGACCCACTTCAGTGTAGATGAATTAATTGCCGAACAGGCCAGCTATGTAGAACGCGGCATGAAGTCCGTGAAAATGAAGGTCGGCAAAGATTTTGGTCAAAGTGAGGGTGAAGATGTGGCGCGACTATCTGCGGTGCGGAAAGCACTGGGCGATGACATAGAGATTCTCATCGACGCAAACAATGGGTACTACGCCAAACAAGCCATTCGCATGGCCCAGACGTTTGAGGAATACAACATCGGCTGGTTTGAAGAACCCGTGCTGGCTGATGACATCGAAGGCCTGGCCGCCATTGCTCATGCCACCGCGATTCCCATCGCAACCGGCGAACACGAGTACACCAAATACGGCTTTAAAGACCTCATCGCCCGGGGCGGAGCGGATATCGTCCAACCTGATGTAGGTCGGGTCGGCGGCATCACCGAATGGATGAAAGTCGCGCATTTGGCCCACGCCTTCAACCTGCCCGTTGCGCCACACGCCTACCAGCTCATCCACCTGCACCTGGCTTGCGCGACCCCAAATCTGCGAATTGTGGAATACCTCGGCATGGTGGAAGAAGCCGACCGGATAACCTACACAGAATTTTCTGAGCCGGTCAATGGCGTCTGGTCACCCAATCCCGACAAACCGGGTCTGGGCCTGGAACTGGACCCTGAGGCGGTGAAACAATACGCAGTATAGATCAACAAGAATCACCGATTTCGCTATTTACGGCGCAATCGGCTCGGGAAAATTGAATCTCACCCAATGCCATTGGAACATATCATTGGTCGCGTCATTCCATCCCAACAAACGACCTTTCATATTCTCTAACACATCGGCGCACATCGGGTCATCAATCCGATTATTCATCTCCGCGGGATCGGCTTCGAGGTCATATAATTCATCCAGGTCGTGAGGTGTATATACGTATTTCCATTTCTCTGTCCGCACCATTCGCTGCGAGCTATAGCCCCACACCTCACCGTGGCTTTCGCAATACACACTGTCTGCCCAATCATCGGGATCATCGCCATTTACAAGCGGCACCAAACTCCTCGCATCCAATCCATCGGGCAATTTCCCACCACCCCATTCGACAAATGTAGGCATCAAATCCATCAGCCGAACAAATTGCGATACATTGCGACTTACACCCCCCGGCACTTTCATCAGCAATGGAACCCGAAACACCTCATCGTACATTGTACCCGATTTTTCAAAATGCTTGTGACTGCCCGTGGCATCACCGTGATCTGTGCTAAAAAGGAATATCGTATTATCCTCAATCCCACATTCCCGTATCGCATCCAGCATGCGCCCCACGCATGTATCAATCAGAGACACATCGCCGTAATATTTGGCAACCACCTGTCGCCACCACGCCCAATCTTTATCTTGAAGATTCCATTCTCGATGTTTGCGCAAATGAGCCGCGGGTTTGCCTTCAAAAGATTCGTCAAAATTTGGCCAGGGCGGAATGGATTTGGGATCGTACATCGACGCATAAGGCTCTGGAACAATATTGGCAAAATGAGGTGCTGTTGCATCAATTCGCAAAAAAAACGGCTTGTCTCCTCCTGCCCGTTCGCGCAACATCTCGATCCCACAATCCGTCACCGTCCACGTTTTATACTCTTCTGGCGACATCTCACCTGTACCCGCCACGGGGAAAGAACTTCCGGGAAACTCAACCGTCAATTCTGTACCAGGGACTATTTTCCCGCGTCCCCCTCTCCCCATCTTATGCCGATCAAAGCCGTATTCCTCAGGTCCAATATCTTGATGGACATGCCACTTCCCCGCATAATCCAGCACATACCCTGCCTCTTTGAGCAAACGGCTAAACGTCGGCACATCTGTTGACAATCCCCTATTCCACGCAGGCGCGATATGCGTATTGAGCATCACCCCGTGATTGTGCGGATAAAGACCGCTCATCAAAGAAGCGCGTGCAGGAGAACAAACAGGGCTTGTGGTATATGCCTGATCAAATCGCACACCTTCCTCTGCGAGTTGATCCAGATTGGGCGTCTGACAAATCTCATTGCCATAACACCCCAACGCATCGCGTCTCAACTGATCCGTAAGAAACAAAACAATATTGGGCGCCATAATCCCTCCTGTCGTATGGCCTTTTGCCGACATTCGATCTATCGGTCTTATCTACAATGTTCGAGAGAGCGTGTCAAGGAGAATGCTCAGAACAAATAATTGGTAATATTCTTGAACGCTTGATTTACGTACATTTGTAAACTAAATTGCGGTGGACCGCACTGGCAGACAATTCTTAAGGAGAAGATAATGAGATCAGTAATCTGTGTTCACGAACGCTTTGACGCCTCCTGGCCCTTTGTGGCCGACCACCGGAACCGCCGCTGGCAGGAATCGGGAGACTGCGAACTCTATCGCACCGAGGCATCTGGGGCTCGAGCGCCACAGATGGTGGAGAATCCTTCATCGGTACATCGGCTCGTCCTCCTTGGCCTTCCGGCGGACACTGAGGACCTTGAGCCATTTTCTGGTCTTGAGGAACTCTACCACGATGCCGCAGGCCAATCAAACGCTGGCCTCGATGATGCACACGCCCGTGGGGTGAACATAATTCGCCCTCGTGGTGCCATTCAATGGGGACAAACAGTTGCCGAGTTTGCGCTCGGACTCACAATAAGTGCATTGCGACGGATACCACAGACCTACGTGGAGATGATGGAGAGCCACGAGACATGGCAATACAAACCGGACGTTGGCAAACCCGGACAAAGGGGTGCCCAATTTGGCGACGACCCACGCTTTGTGAGCGGCACCATTGCAGGGAAGCGAGTACGCGTCGTTGGCATTGGTAATATTGGAGGACGGTACGCTTCATGGTGTTCGAACATGGGAGCAGATGTGGCCGTCTGGGATCCATTTGCTCCGGAGGCATCGTTTACGCTCGCCGGAGTCAGGCGATGCTTCGATCTCTCAGAACTCGTGAAAGACGCCGATATTTTTGCGCCCATGGTCCCCCTGAAGGAAGATACGCGTGGGCTGGTTGGCCCGGAGGCCATTCGCACATTACCGCATCAATCGCTCGTCGTTCTGGTGACACGCGCAGCGATCTGCGACACCGAAACACTGTATCATCGGGTCCTCAATGACGAACTCTCTCTGGCCGCAGACGTCTGGGACATTGAACCGGTGCGTTTGGATTCTCCACTGCTTGGCCGCCACAATGTGGTCCACACGCCGCACAATGCCGGGCGCACGATTGATGCAAATCACGCGCGGGCAGACGATGCAATAAACCGGTTTCGACCGCGTAGCTCGTAAGCCGAATAGAAAAAGGAACTTTTTAACACATGAAACAAACCCATTCACTCGACGGAACCTGGCAGGTTATTTACGATCACGACAACAAGGGCCGCACGCTCAACTTACAGCATCGCGAAAATTTCTACGCCTGCGCAGACTTAGAGCAAATAACCGTTCCCGCATGTCTCGAAGAATTCAAACAAGATTATGAAGGTGTCGCCTGGTACGGCAAGACATTTACGCTCCCCAAAGACTGGCGGGGAAAAACCATCCGCCTGCATTTTGAAGCAGTCAACTACCGCGCAGAAATCTGGGTCAACGGCGAAGCCGCTGGCGCGCACGAAGGCGGATACATCGGCTTTGAACTCCTGATAGACGACCTCTTAACCGAAGGCGAAAACTTCATCGCCGTTCGCGTCATCACGCCCCTTATCCTCCAAGACGTAGTCATTGATGGCATAGGCCGCGATGACATGCCCCACTGGCGCGGCGCAATCGCTGGTGGCATCTGGCAATCGGTTTCCCTCATCGCTACGGGTCCTGTGTACGTTGACGACACATTCGTTACATCCGACATCCACACGGGCGAAGTCAATATCGCCACCACATTTCAAAATCGGGATTTGAGAATACAACCCGCGACCATCACCTGGTCAATCACCGAATACAAAAGCGACACACAGGTCGCCTCCGGTGAAAAAACGCTCAACCTGAATCCCGGCACAAGTCACCACGAAGAAATATTCACCATCCCAAACCACAAACTCTGGCAACTCGACGAACCCAATCTCTACGTCGTCACCACCACAGTCGCCCTTGAGGGCGAAACCTCAGATATTGAACAAACGCGCTTCGGCTTCCGAAAATTTACAGCCAAAGGCAAAAACTTCTACTTAAACGGTGAAAAAATCATCCTCAAGACCACCTTCAACGAAGCCTTCTATCCACACTCCCTCGCATACCCACGCGACCTCAGTCTTTTAAAAAGAGAATTCGAACTCATCAAAGACGGCAACATCAACATGATCCGCCCGTGGCGCAAACCCCAACCGCCAATCGTATATGATCTCGCAGACGAAATGGGCGTCCTATTTGTGGGCGCACTCCCCGTCGAATGCATGGACAACTGGCCCCAGATCACCCCATATACCCAACAACGCATCGAAAATGAAGCCACGGAAATGGTCAAACGCGATCGCAACCACCCCTCCATCGTCATCTGGGAAATGTTTAACGAAATCATGCGCGACGGCCTCAAACGCCTCAAACACAGCGTGTCCTTAAAAGCGCGTGAATGCGACCACACCCGCATGATCATCGATGAAGCAGGCGGATTTGCCGATGGATGCAGCATTTACCTCCCCGGATCCTACGAACCCACTGTCATCAACGATGTACACAACTATCCCGGCACACCCTTTGCCCAAAGAAGTTACGACAATTTGCTCGCACTGGGCAAAACCGAGGCGCAACTAAAAGAAATGGGATTGGAAATCGCCCAGTTCACCAACAGCAAAATCAAACCTGACCTGCTCACCAATATCTCAGAACTCGGGTATGGCAGTATTCCCGACCTCGAAGCAAATTTTGAACAATACAAAACAGAAGGCAATCCAATCACGCCAGATTACCGCATGCACGAACGCCTCCTCAATTCGTACCTCTCGGTCTTTCGCGAAACAGGAACAGATCAAATCTTTCCCAACTTCCACACCTTTGTACAGGCCTGCCAGGAAATCCACGCCACTGGCAACAAACTCATGACCGAAGCCTGCCGCATCAATCCCGACATCGCGGGTATCGGCATCCACGCACTCAACGACGGCGACTGGGTCCTCGGTGCTGGCTTAATCGACAATTTCCGCAATCCCAAAGAACCCTATTACGCCATCAAAGAAGTATTTGCTGACTGTTATATCGCCATTCGCCCCGGCAAACAAAATGTCTATGCAGGCGAAACCGTTCAGATCCTGCTTACCACTGTCAATGACAAAAACGATCTATCGGGCACACTCTCCCTTCGCGTTACAACAAACGACGGACAGAATCTTCTCGGCATAAACGAACAAATAACAATACCTGCAGGCATCACAGACCTGGCGACCTACGAAGTCAACACCCGTGGCATTGAAGGTCTATGCCAGATCGAAGTGACATTCACATCTGACGACACAGAACCCATCAAAAATCAATCCGGCATCTACATCCTCGACAAAAACAAATCCGCCATTCCAGATGTACCCATAGCGACAATCGACCTCAACGGCGCACTCGGCAGATACCTTTCCAACACCACCGACTTCGTCACTCACTCTCCCACAAACCAACTCGCACTCATCAACCTTCAGGGCTGGAACGGCACACCCGATACCCGCTTCGCCGATCTCGCCACATGGGTTAAAAACGGCGGCTCAGCACTCTTCCTCAACCAGCCAGCCATGCACCTTCTCCAAATGGCACCGGGAAAAAGCCGCATGTCTCGCCACATCGACAAAGACATTTTCTTCCCATTCCCAATATCTCTCTACTCCGGCAAAGGATTATGGACGCCGTGCAGTCATGTCGTCAAAGACCATCCCTTCTACGATGGCTTGCCCTCAAATTGCCTGATGGGACAGGAATATCAAAACATCTCCTCTCAGTGGTCCGTTGTAGAACCAAAAACAGACTGGATATGCGGCAACATCACCTACGACTGGTATGCGGGCCTCAAGCACAAACAAAACTACATCGGCGTCACAGAAGCCTTTCACGGTGCTGACCTCACACAAATCGCTCACGGCAATGGCAAATACATCCTTTGCACTCATCGCATTGTCGAAAACCTGGGCACAGACCCGGTAGCGGATCGTTTACTGAGCAACATGCTCAAGACCCTCCTGTAACCAAATGAAAGGAATTCCCATGAGTAATGAGAAACGCCCAAATATTCTGTTCGTATTTTCTGATCAGCAGCGTTACAGCGCGCTGGGTGCGAATGGCAATGACATAATCCAAACGCCTGTTTTGGATGCGATGGCAGCTGAAGGAATGGTATGTGACAATATGTTTTCCAACCACCCTCTGTGTTCGCCATACCGAGCGATTTTGTTAACCGGTCGGTATGGTTGGCAAAATTTGGTGATTGATAATGAGTACAGTCCGCGACGAGATATCCCAACCTTGCCAGGCACTTTGCGCGAGTATGGGTATGGCACTGCGCACGTGGGTACATGGCATCTGGGTAAAGGGCCGTACGGCGACGACAATCGATACGGGCTGGATTATCTTGCGGCGCTGGCAGGCGGGAGAGGACGGGGAGCCTACTTCGACAGAACCTATTACGAAAACGATGAGGGTCCGAACTTTTACGGAGGCTGGGCTCCAACGAACGAAACGGATTTGGCTATTCAATTTATGGAAAAACACCTGGATGCTCGAACAGACGATCCATTTGCCGTCTTTGTGTCCTGGCGACCTCCTCACTGGCCATATATGCAGTATCCCGACGAATATAATATTTATGATCCTGCGGACATGGATGTGCCGGGTAATGTACCAGACGAGATGAAAGCATGGGCACATGAGGAACTCGCAGACTATTACGGGTGTTGTACAGGACTTGATGCAGAGATGGGGCGATTGTTGGAAGCGCTGGATCGTTTAGGGGTCAGGGACAATACAATTGTCTGTTATACATCAGATCATGGAGACCACCTTTCAAGCCATGGGTATGGCAAACCCAGTAGTCGCTGGTTGGACGAGTCGATGCGGGCTTCAAAAGCAACACCTTATGAAGAATCTTGCCATGTGCCGTTTGTGGTGCGTTGGCCCGATGCTATTGAAGCTGGTACGCGAACGGATGCCTTCTTTGGTGCGATTGATATTGTACCTACATTGCTTGGTGCTTGTGGCGTGCCGCTGCCAGAAGGTTTGCAAGGGCGAGATATTTCGAGCGTATGGCAAGGTGGCGAAGCACCTGCAGATACGGAGTTAACGCCTGGTGGATCAGAGTCTGTCTATTTGCAGAATATGGCACACGGTTGGCCCAATCGCGACGGTTGGGTTGGGCGCTGGCGCGGTGTGCGTACCGAACGCTATACCTATGCGCGTTGGTTTGCTAATGAGCGAGGCCCCTGGCTGTTTGACCGGCAGGAAGATCCGCTCGAAATGGTTAACCTGGCGAATTCTGCTGAAGCGCGGCCAGCACTTCAAGAAATGGAAGAAAGATTGCATCGTTGGATGGAAGGTACAAAAGATCCATTTGAATACGGCAGGCGTGGCCCCCGTGGCTTTTTGGAATTGGGACAGGAGTTTGCGGATCCGGATAAGTATCCTGGCTGGGGCGTTGCATAATTGACAAATGGTAGAAAGGAATCACAAATGCGAATAGAACAAATCGACGCCTATGTCGTCAAATTACCCCGTCCCAATATCGCTGAAAATATTCCCGATTATGTGCGTCCTCGCAAATCGCTCTCCTACGACACAGCACCTCCCATTGACGACATGGCAGCTGCGCGTTATGCCGAAGCCCTCTTTGTCAAAATCACCGCCGACAATGGCCTTGTCGGATGGGGCGAAGGCCAATCCCTGCTCGTTCCCGAAGCCACCAAAGCAGTCGTAGATCGCCTGTTTGCCCCCATACTCATCGGCGAAAATCCGCTCGCCCGCGAAAAGCTCTACGACCTGACCTACGGCACCATGCGCGGTCGAGGTTACCGCTCGGGTTATCTTGCGGCTGCCCTTGCGGGCATCAACAATGCCCTCTGGGATCTATCGGGCAAAGCCCTCGACGTACCCTGCTACGTCCTCCTCGGTGGTCCCTACCGCGACAAAGTGCGTATCTACAACAACATTCATGGCCCCACACCCGAAGTCGGTGTTGAGCAAGCCCTCAAAGCCGTTGAAATGGGTTACGACGCAGTCAAATATCACCTCAATCGGCCCTTGAAAAATGCTGTTGCCGTCGTAGAAGCCACACGCGAAGCCGTTGGTCCCGACGTCGATATCCTCGTCGATCTCACCTGGCACTACGACGTACCCGGTGCAATTGCCCTGGGCAAAGAACTCGAAAAATTCGACGTCTTCTGGCTCGAATCGCCCGTACCCAGCGAAGACCTCCGCCGCCATGCCGAAGTGCCGCGCGACCTCACCCTGCCCATCTGCATCGGCCAGGAATATTACAACGCCTATCAATTCCGCGCTGTTCTGGAAGCACATGCCGCCGACATTCTCCTGCCCGACCTCGCGCGAACAGGTATCACGGGCAGCCAACGCATCGCCCACCTCGCCGAAACCTTCGACATCCCACTCGCCCCAGCCGTCGGCGCGGGCAACGTCCTTTCAACCGCTGCGCAACTCCAGCTCTCGGCAGGCATCCTCAACTTTGTCATCATGGAACACTTCGACCAGAGCTTCCAGTTAAAAAGCGATCAAATCCTCAAACACTCCCTCACCCGAAATGGCAGCTATCTCGAACTGCCCGATCGCCCGGGACTCGGCATTGAAATCGACGAAGAAAAATTGATGCAGTACGCAGTAAAATAAAACAGGAGCAAAAATGCCCAAAAATCTCGATTATAAAAAAATCACGACCGATCTCGATGAAGTGGGATTCCACATCATTCCTTCGGTCATCCCAGAAGAAAAAGCCGATGAAGCACGAGGTATTCTTGAGCAACTCCTCAAAGAAGAAGCCACCGAGCAATCGCTTGCAGCCAAAACGCAGCGCGTAGGGCGCATCGCCGTCAAGCACCCCATCTTCCTCGAACTCATGTCCCACCCGACCATCGTAGCCCTGTGGCGCAAATACCTCGGCGACGACATGGTCTGCTCCACCTGGTCTGGCAATACAGTCTATCCGGGCGCAGACAGTTTTGGCTGGCATTCAGACTACCCTTATTGGTCTGTGCAACCGCCCTGGCCACCCGGCCGTCTCGCAGGTCAAACCATCTGGCTTCTGAACGATCTCACCGAAGAAAACGGCGCAACCGCCATGCTGCCCCAAAGCCACCTGAAAGGCGAACCGCCACCGCCCGAACTCAAAAGCCAGTGGATCGACGGCGGTAAAATCCTCACCGGCAAACGCGGAAGCGCCATTGTCATGCACGGTGCCTGCTGGCATACAGCTCGCCCAAACCAAACCGACGAAATTCGATCTGTTCTCCTCGGCATGTATATGCGCCCCTGGTTCATCCCACAAGAAGACATGCGCGGCCAACTGGCAGAGTTAGAAAACCCCTCTGACTTAGTACGCCACCTTATGTGCGCCAATCAACGGGCGCCGAGTAATGTTGGCGCAAATTAATGAAATAACACAGGAAAAAAACGAATATGACTGAGGGACAAGAAGTTACCAGCACGACAGGAGCAGTTGCAGCCGGGCCTCCAGAGGCGGCAAGAGTCGGTGCGAGAATACTCGAACAGGGCGGCAATGCCTTTGATGCAGCGGTGGCGACCAGTATGGCATGCTGCATGTTACAGCCCCAATCTACGGGTGTGGGAGGTTATGTACTGTGTGCCGTGATCCTGGAAGGCGCCACAGGCAAAGTCTGGTCGATAGACGCCAATTCAATTTCGCCCAAAGCGGCTCACGAACACATGTACACCATCCTGCCCGCGCGAACCCCCGGAGGCATCAATGAAAAAGAATACAACTGCAGCGTAAAGGACAATGCCAACGTCCATGGTCCTCTCGCCATTGGTCCCCCGGGTATGATGGCAGGCATGGGCACCATTTGGGAAAAGTGGGGAAAACTCAAATGGTCCGATGTGGTAGCACCATCGCTGAAGCTACTCGAAGATGGTTTTCCCTTTGGCTCTACTGCAGGTGCGATCAAAAATCTCCAGAACGTGATCCGCAGATTTGAAGCAACAGAAAAACACCTGATGCCCGAAGGACGTGTCCCGACACCAGATGATATCTGGCACCGCCGCGATATGGAAAAAACCCTTGCAAGAGTTTCAGAAGCCGGATGGCAGGATTTCTACACGGGGGAAATCGGCAACAAAATGGTGGATCACGTTCAAGCCACTGGCGGTATTTTGACAATGGAAGACATGGCTGCCTTCAAACCAGGCGTGACCGAACCATATACCACGACCTATCGCGAGGCATCCATACATGGTGCGATTTTGCCCAACGGCGGATTGTCCAGCTTGCAACTGCTCAACATGTGGGAATGCTTCGATCCCCTACCGGAAGACACGGTCGAGTACTGGCACCGACTCGCCGAGCTTCTCAAGCTGGTCTGGCGGGATCGCCTTCTCCATCTCGCGGATCCAAACCATGTGGATGTACCGATCGAGCGACTCCTGAGCAAAGATTATGCAGCCGGTCGCGTGGAAACACTGCGCCAGTTTCCGAATGCGGTAGATCAGCTTGTGCCACCGCCAATGGGTGATTCAAATGATGGTACGCTCCACGTCTCTTCCGCAGATGCCGAAGGAAATGTGGCGGCCGTAACAATTTCTCAAGGTGGCGCTTTCGGCTCCCTTGTTACGGTACCCGATACAGGCATCATTCTGGGACATGGAATGTGCAGATTAGATCCCAGACCCGGTCGCAAAAATTCCGTGGCTTCGCTCAAGCGACCGCTGAACAACACAGTTCCGCTCATCATTCAGCTTCCAGATCGGGATGTGGCGATTGGAATGCCAGGCGGCAGGCGTATCATCTCTGTGAACGCGCGTGCGGCCCAAAAAATCGTCGATTACGGCGCAACATCCTTCGAGGCTGTCAGTGGTCCAAGGATGCATATACAAACCCACGAGCCGGTAAGTGTGACCCGTGCCTTGCCCGATGATATTGTGAATGGATTGATCGAAATGGGCCACGAAATCACATCTGTCAACAGTCTGGGTGGGGGGATCCACTGCGCGGAGTTTCTAAAAGCAGAAGAAACCGTCCGGGCAGGCGGCAATACATGGTCGGCGGGAAGCGATTCATAGATTTAAAGCGCTTCGAGATCAGGTCCTGGCGGATGAACCAGAATCCAATTGACCCTGCTTGTGGGCATGAAAATTTCGCCCGTGTTTTTGGCAATAATCACAAATGATAGGCAAAAAGACATCGGCATATTTCTTAAGTTTCACAGGACCGACACCTGAAACCTGTCCGAATGCTTCCACCGATTGTGGTAATTGGGCAGCCATTTCTCGCAACGTCCTGTCGTGAAAAACAACGAACGCTGGTACGTGTTCAGCTTCCGATAACTCTCTGCGTTTAGTGCGAAGTTGCTCGAAAAGTTCATGACTATATTCGTTTGATTCTTCGGATGTTGTATCACAAACAGGTTCTTCAGTTATATGATCTGCCGAATCCACTGGAAATCCCCAAAACTGCATTTTGCCTCTGATCACCTCACGCCCATCATGCCTCAGCTTGAGACTGCCGTGTTGTAGATCGCGATTGAGAAGCCCATGTTGGAGGAATTGTAGTACCAGATTTTTCCATTGTGTTTTGTCATATTCCCTGCCAGTGCCATAGGTGGAGAGTTGGTGGTGTCGGTTCTTAACAACCTTCTTTGCTTTTGAACCGAGTAATACATTGATAATATGCTCTACACCGAAAATTTGCTTTGTTTCGATAACAGAAGAGAGGAATTTGCGAGCCGGATCTGTTAGGTCAACTCGCTCCATTTCCGCCTGACGACAGTTATCACACATTCCACAATTCTGTTTTTCATAATGCTCTCCGAAATAAGCTAATAATCCTTTGCGGCGACACGCTGCAGAAGTTACCCAATCAACAAGCGTCTGTAATCGTTTCAAAGCTCCTTCTCGCTCAGATGGCGCACCTTGATCTATGAAATATTTGATGGTGTCAACATCACCGTGATTGAACAGTAAAAGGCAATCCGCGCGATGTCCATCCCGACCAGCCCGCCCAATCTCCTGATAGTAAGACTCAGGTTCCTTTGGCAATCCTATATGTAGTATAAAACGTACATCTTCTTTATCAATCCCCATTCCAAAAGCTATTGTTGCGACTATCACCTGGGTGCCCCCATTGATGAAAGCTGCCTGA
Organism: Gemmatimonadota bacterium; assembly: GCA_009838845.1. Classification (NCBI taxonomy): domain Bacteria; kingdom Pseudomonadati; phylum Gemmatimonadota; species Gemmatimonadota bacterium. The sequence continues at coordinate 31,263 of VXRD01000116.1, forward strand.
TTCTGCTTACGGGTTTCGCTATCCAGGTCTGCATGATAGGGAAGTGCCGAGATCCCACGTTCAACTAAATTGCGAAACAGCGATTCAACTTGTTTCTTCGTCTGGCAGTAGATGATACCGGATTCATCACAATGGGCATTGAGAAATGCAAGCGTCTGCTGTAGCACCACCTCTTTTAATTCAATTCCCATGAAGAGATTTTCCCGGTCAAAACTGGCAATGAATTCATTTTTCGCCTGAATTTTGAGCAATTGTTTGATGTCCTGTTGAACCCGTGGAGTAGCAGTAGCTGTCAGCGCGACGCAGACAGCGTTCCTGAATCGTTCACGAACGGAAACCAGTTGTCGATACTCTGGACGAAAATCGTGGCCCCACTGTGAAATACAGTGTGCTTCATCAATTGCAAGGCAGGCTACATGTGACTCATCAAGCATCAACAAAATCTCAGGCCGCAGGAGCGTTTCAGGAGCGACGTAAAGTAGCTTAATTTCACCCCTTTTGACACGCTGCATTGTGGCAACATATTCACGCTGGCTAAGGGTACTGTTGAGAAAAGCGGCGCAAACATCCCGCTGTTGCAACTGCATCACCTGGTCTTGCATAAGCGAAATCAACGGAGATACGACAACCGTTACGCCATTGAAGATAAGGGCGGGCAGTTGATAGCAGAGCGACTTCCCACCTCCCGTTGGCAGAACGACCAGCGCATCGTGCCGGTTGAGAATGTGGCTGATTATTGTCTCCTGCAAAGGTCGGAACTGTTCATATCCAAAAACGTCTTTGAGCACCTCTTGGGCTGACAGAAACATTTGTCCTTTTGTCAGACGCTCAATAACGTCATCCTGCATCTGCTGCTCGTCGTTTTCATCAATATGAATCACAGGGAGGTCCTGTGCCGTGAGCGATGCTCCGATGAGTTTGCTTCGATGGCAGTGTTCCGGCTTTCCTTCGCTACACATGAGAGCAATACATTGTTGTTGAGCAAAGGCTGTTTGGAGACGTTCAAGTCCCCTCTGATAGACTTCGGTATCCTTTACCTTTTCGTAATCTACCTGCCCTTTCTCATCATAACAAGTTTCGTCGTCGGGATGTCCGCCCAACGTGTCGCCCATGAACACATATCGAATCCGGTACTGTTGCAGCTTCTCCTCCAGTGCCTCTTTGGAAAATTCGGGTTTATAGCGAGAATAGGGAGTTGAGCGCACATCAATAAGGTAGGCAATTTCATGTTGTTGTAGTACTTCGATGAATTGCTCAATGGAACGGCTACCGTAACCGATGGTGTAAATTGGGATGGATGATATTTTTTTCATATCACGTCGTTGAATCTAACATGCGTTCAAATTCATCAAGATTGGACACTTGTATCGCCGCGCGGTGCAACTGCTTGAGGCGTTGTAAATCTTCAATAGCTGAAATGCGAGCAGATAAGGGATCTGCCTGGCGGAGATCAAATCGGATCTCCAACACGTCGAGGAGGTCTTCAATAGCGCGTTCTCTACCCCCTTGCTCAATGCCCTGCTCAATGCCTTGCTCAATGCCTTCCTCAAAAGCTTCCTCTCTACTTTGCTGGGTAAGGGATTGAAAAAGTGATGATTCGCGCAAGATGTCCATGATGCCCTCCTTTAATATGATATCAGAAATGGTTTCAGAAGCATATACTAACTCGCTCAACGCCACCATGCCTGCGAGATAATCGGCTCTGGATGACCGAGCGATGGGGCGCGTCCGAGCCGTATGAATACACTGATGCAACCACACATCCGAGGCCATCCCTTCAGGTGGCTTCATCAATGGCGTGAATGGGATCAGACCCGATTGCCCCGATTCGAGGACACGCTCGCCTTCTATCTCAATCAGTCTGATCACGCGATACCGAATCGTGATTTCGTAGTGGAGATGCTCCTGGACATAGTACCCGGTATCGCGTTGCCCCGCATTGGGACGCAGGTAGATGACATTGGAATAAATCGGCAGACCGTGATGCTCAATGGCACGTCCGATATAGCCCGCCATGCGGCGTGGCATGGGTGGATTGGTGCTGTCAGTCGTTTGAAACTCGTTGTGGACCAATACCTCCTCGTCACCCATACGCACGCGAATCAGGCTATCGGTTTGGCGTGCTTCAACAGTGTATTGCTCTGTGTCAATGACAGCAAGAACTTCAATGTCCTCGCTCCCGAGGGTGAAGCTGGCAAAGTCGTCGGGATATTTCTGAATCAGGTGTTTGGATATCGTATCGAATTCTGCCATGTGAGATGTCTGGTCTGAGGGTTGGTCGTATTTTGGACAAACGCAACAATCAGAACTCAAGCAAATATCAGGCCAATGTCACAGAATCGCACGACAAATGGTATGGACAGCATCAAATACCCTTATTATGCCTTCAATATGCTGTATTGCGCCCTTTTTTTCAACTTGAATTTAAGGATTGTCTATTTGGCTCAGAACAGTCTCTGCACATTTTGAGCGATGAATGGGCGGTAATGTGAAAGATATGTACCACTTGCCCATCTGTCCGCCGCGCTGTAAAACGCTCAAATGAACTGCTACGCAGTTGTACATCGTTCACTTGCGTTTTTTTGTGGTTGATTGCGTAAGTCCGTTTTTAAAAAAGAATACGCCGCGCAAGTTGGCGCAGCGTAGCGTGTTAGCTTGTCTTTTAATGGCATAAGGACGCTTTAAAGGCGTTGACGCAATACCTATGATAGATGAAGTGGATAGAAGGACAAAGACTACTGCGTTCTTCTCCTCCGATTATTTCTCCCCCTTCGCCCGCCGACCGGCCAACTCGGATCGTAATACGGATTGGGCTGGGGCATTTGGGCATCAACAGATACTAAATATTCATTCAGTCGGTCGTGCAATTTCTCAACAACTTCTGGTTTACGATCTGCTAAGTCATTCTCCTCACCTATATCCTTACTCAGATCAAACAGGTGCAATTTATCTGTCTCATAAAGTTTGATCAGCTTGTAATCGCCCAACATGATTGCCGAATGTGGGCCATCCCCACTTTGATAATGCGGAAAATGAAACACAAGCTCCTCACGAGGTCTCTCCACCACACCCTCGCCACCAGATAATAACGATGTGATACTCCCCCCCTCAATACCCACTGGCAACGGCGGGCTCACGCCTCCCAGTTCGCAAAGCGTGGGAAATAGATCAAAACCGACCACGCGTTCATCACAAAACGTATTTGGCTCTATACCAGGTCCCTGGATGATCAATGGCACGCGAATGCCTCCCTCCCACAAAGACCCTTTTCCACCGCGCAACATACCCCGACCTCTTCCGCCAGCACCATTATCCGACATGTAAATCAGATACGTGTGATCACCTATGCCGAGTTTCTCAACTTGATCCATGACCATACCCACACCTGTGTCGAGATCTTCAGTAATGGCTGCACGGTTGATCTCTCGATAGCTGCGCCCTCTCAGTCGATTTTCATATGCCTGCCGCGTACTTGCCAGTGCATTCTGAGGATAGTGCAGGGCATAATAAGATAGCTGAATAAAGAACGGCTTACCGGCTTTCGTATTCTCTTCCATAAGCGCATTCGCACGTCTGGACATACCGAAAATATCCACCGGATTGGGATCGACATGAGGCGCCGCATCCTGATTCCCCGTATTTCCATCGTGTACGTCATACCCGTGATTTCCAGGACCACCACCACCGAGATGCCATTTGCCATAATGTGCCGTAGCATAACCAGCCTGTTTCAACATTTCGGCAATCGTCGTCTCACCTCTGGCAAGATTTCTGCCATGTATCGGCGGGACGAGTTTATGGTTCTCCGCGGCACCCTGGAGAGGGGCTACCGTTGTCCAGTGGTTCTTTGCCGGACTCTTGCCCGTTTGAAGGCTGCATCGCGTTGGCGCACAGACGGGTGCAGGCGAATAAGCACCCGAAAAACGCATGCCCTGTTGTGCCAATTTCTCGAGATTAGGCGTCTGATAAAAGTCGCTCCTTGAGCCAGCAACTGCATCGTGCATCTGCACCGAAAGGCCATCCCACCCCTGATCGTCAGAAACCATAAAAATAAAATTGGGTTGTTTGGAACGCTTAGAAGTAATTTGACCAAACGCATTGGCCACCGCCACCCCACAGACACCAGCACCGACGACACCAAGAAACTCTCTACGCTTCATTGGTCCAATTCCTCCATAACACTACTTTACGGTATATCTCACAATCACTTCATTGTCCAAAATGAGATTCGACGACCATATAAATTGTGCATCGTATTCCGGGTCATCAAATAGATCCGTAAAATTTGTATATGCGGGTTTATTGTTCACACCAACTGTCGCATTTGTATAAGTATAGGCTTGTGGCCAGGCTGAATCATCAAAGTCACTATCGTACCAGTTAGATGGGACGGGATAGTGCATTGCGTAAAATTGACTGCCATCATTTGTACCCCGCGTGTCACAGTCGCCGGACAAATGCTCAGTTTCCTTCTCGACAATACAGCTCAAATCTCTAATGGGTGCAATATAGAAAGTCTGCGCTTTCCATTGATCATTTGTAATTGCAATAGTATTTCCATTGGCATCGTGAAAACTCGCGACCAAACCACCATCTCCCGGATGGTGTAAAAAATTGCGATTAGCTTCTGTACCAAGCCCCAAATTCTCTTCCCAATCAACCAGCTTCATTGCAATCGTAAATGGCCGCTTAACCTTAAACCGAACCATGCTCGAATTAAACGGGGTGAACGGAACTGCATCAACCGCGATCAAGATACCGTTCACATACAATTCAAAGTAATTGTCAGCAAAGATATATCCCGTAATCGTCTCACCATCTTGATCGATCTCTACGACTGGTACAGCCGACAAATTGAGAACACTACTATTGGAAGTGAAAACACCTGTGCATTGGTTATACATATCCGATGCATGTCTCGCGGTTGTGTATTGCGTCTCGGCAGGCATAATCCACACATTGCCATCGTCAGATGTAATTGTCCCCACACTACTTATACGCCCCCCGGGACAATCGAGTAAATTGGAAATAGTTTGCGTTGCAAAACCCTGAGTACTAACACCTCGAACAGTATCAGAGGCGGGCTGTCCAAATGCAGTGGCAAAAATTAAAAAATCTCCAAAATCTACAGTTCCACTTGCGTCCAGATCGTAAATCGCATTTTGCCCAACTGCCGATTGTCCAAATACAGCTACAAAAAGTAGAAAATCGGCAAAATCGACCTTGCCATCGCCATCAAAATCGGTCAGTGACGCTTTCAAAGTGATTGGGCTAAAAATACAAAATAAAGCGAGGACCGCACCCAAAGCCCATTTTGATTTTAATAATTTTAAAAACATGATGTCTGTCGTCCTCCACACGAATATTGTTCAATTTATGAATACCAGATCAGTAACGGCTCGGTGGACGCCTTCTAAAACCCGGGCCGCCGGGAGGTCGGCCGGCTCGACGTTGCCTGAACGAAGGATCTGGCGTCCCCCATACACAGCGAGGCATGTACGGGTAGTCATCGGTAAGATAGTAATGGTATATGCCTTCTGGAAACTCGGGCGTAATCCCGAACCGCCCATTGCATTGGTCGAGGTCACCCGATCCCTCGACAAATTGCCAATCTTCCCGAAACGTGCCGTCGTATTCTCCCCCGGGTCCACTTTCGCGCGTCCCCGAGCGCAATTTCCAACTTCCCTCAGGAGCATTGGGTCCGCTGGCGACATAGACCGGAAAACCGTCGGCAGCATAGCCTACCAACACCATCTCCTCGCTCTCCGTCCCACTTGTGATTTCATTTACCAAGCTGTGCGGTACGCCATGGTAGTGGTAAATACCCGTTGGCTGAACGTGCGCGTTATTGCAATCTGTACCCAGCCATTCAAACCGCGCATTGCCGCTCAATCGACGCGCCATACCCGGAGTCAGCGCCTCGTAATTCCACTGCCGCTGGTTGCGATAACTCTCCGCAGTATCGCGTTCGAGTTTGATACCCTCGAGCGTGATGCCAAATACAGCCATTTCGGTAGGCGTGTCCGTCTTTTCGGGATAGCGGGGAATGCGCCAGGTTTGCGGCACCGACCAAATCATGTTCGGATTGCCCCGATTGGGAAATATTCCCGTCGCATGGGCGGGAATGCCATTGGTCGTGTATTCGATGGTATTTTCCAAAACACGGGTCTGAACCTCTGGCACCTCTACTGGATCCTGGTTACACTCCCAGCCAACCTTCGGTGAAAAATCTGCCACAAGCGTCAGGTCGGCGGGATTTTGTTCCGGTACGTACACTTCAATCCAAACCGTATCCGATGCTTGTTGACCCGAATTCATCTCGGCACGCACTTCAAATAGCAATGTCTCCGCACTGCTGACATTGACAGGAACGCTAACAGTCGTCTGGAGCGCATTGGGCGAACTGATCGCCGCCGACGCCCCTTGCACTTGCCGCCACACCACACGGGCACCCGGACCATTGGTAAGCGTGGCATTGAGATCCACCTGTGTACCTGGAAGCACGATCCGACCATAGCCTGCCTCTACGGATAACGCACTCAGGGTATCCGGCATTTCGGGTGGACACGTTTGGCCGAATTGGGCAGCCAACACCAGAAAGTCAGAAAACCCTACCTCGCCATCCTTATCCAAATCCGCACTGCACGCATTCGCTTCCAAAGCGCCTAACAAACACGCGACAATCGCAAACCCGACAACTCTCATAAAGTAACCTCCTGTATAAACAGATATTTATTTTTAATTTCCTGAACTTCCAAAATCTTGTACAAACCTCAAAAAATCGGCAAAATCCACACGCCCGCTATTATCCAGATCAAACCGAGTCTCTTCCGACCCATAAGCTCTGGCAAATTCGAGAAAATCCACAAAATCAATTTGTCCATCGCCATTAAAATCACTTGATTTGCCTGGTCCATAATTGGGATTCGGCACGGGCAACTGAGCGTCAACAGATACCAGATACTGTTCGAGGCGTTCGCGCAGGCGCATCGCCTCTTCTCCCATATCTTTGGACAAATCATTTTGTTCCCCGATATCATTGGCCAAATCGTATAATCGCACGTCATCGGTCTCGTAAAACTTGATCAACTTGTAATCGCCTAATATAATTGCCGAATGCGGTCCATTATCCTCACTTTGATAATGCGGAAAATGAAAGACCAATTCCTCACGAGGTCTCGCAACCGCACCCGACCCACCAGATAATAACGACGCGATACTCCCTCCCTCAATACCCGCTGGCAACGGCTGGCTCACACCACCCAATTCGCAAAGTGTGGGAAACAGATCAACACCGACCACGCGTTCGTGACAAACTGTATTTGGCTCTATCCCAGGCCCCTGGATAATCAATGGCACGCGAATACCCCCCTCCCACAGAGAACCCTTCGACCCGCGCAACACACCCAGACCGCCTCCAACGGCTCCATTATCTGACATGTAAATCAGATATGTATGATCACCAATACCGAGTTTCTCAACTTGATCCATGATCATACCCACACCCGTATCCAGGTCTTCTGTAATCGCCGCGCGATTGACATTCCGATGGACGCGCCCTCTCGGCCGATTTAAGTATGCCTGCCGCGTGCTTTCCAGCGCATTCCGGGGATAGTGCAGGGCATAGTAAGACAACTGGATAAAAAACGGCTTGCCCGCTTCTGTATTCTCCTCCATAAACGCATTGGCACGCCGGGACATACCGAATATATCTACAGGATTGGGATCGACATGACGAGCTGCATCCCTGTTACCCGTATTTCCATCGTGTACGTCATATCCGTGGTTTCCCGGTCCACCACCACCGAGATGCCATTTGCCATAATGTGCCGTGGTATAACCGACCCGTTTCAACATTTCAGCAATGGTCATCTCACCATTGGAAAGATTTCTACCATGCATCGGCGGGATGAGTTTACGGCCGTCTGCGGCAGTCAGGATAGGGGATGCCTTTGTCCAGCGATTCTGTGCCGGACTCTTGCCTGTTTGCAGGCTGCATCGCGTTGGCGAACAGACGGGCGAAGGCGAATAAGCAGCCGAAAAACGCATGCCCTGCTGTGCGAGCTTCTCGAGATTGGGCGTCTGATAAAAATCGCTCTTTGAACCGGAAATCGCATCGTGCATCTGCACCGAAAGCCCGTCCCACCCCTGATCGTCAGAAACCATAAAGATAAAATTGGGTTGTTTTTGTGCGCCAACAGGAACATCCAGCCCCAGGACAAGTGCACCCATTGTGCCAAGACCGGCCAGGTGAATAAAATCCCTTCGGTCAATAGAAACAGGCAATTTGTGTGTTTGTCTGGTCATTTTTTACCTATCCGGTGGATCGGTTACTCTCATCGGTCCTAAATCATTAGACATGTATCTC
>VXRD01000117.1 GCA_009838845.1 Gemmatimonadota bacterium
CGTCTATTCGTCTATTCGTCTATTCGTCTATTCGTCTATTCGTCTATTCGTCTATCCGTTCACATTTTTCATTGAGGCGCTGTTCGGCATCGGTGCCGCGCATTTGATGGGTGTGTGGGGCTATGCGAGGGGCTACGGTGGTGTATCCCCGGGCGTTTGGTCCCCTGCTTTTTGTTGTGCCTTCCAGGACGGTTTTGAGGTCGGCGATGTCGCCGCGCCAGGATAAGAGGGCGTGGCGCAGTTCGTTGCGGATTTCTCGATGGTCCGGTTGGTGGTAGAGGTCGTTTTGTTCCTGGGGGTCGTTGATGCGGTCAAATAGACGGCCTTCGTCTTCTTCAAAGAAGTAGGCGAGTTTCCAGCGTTTGGTGGCGACGGCGCAGGATTTGTAGAGGGTGGCAACGGCGCAGCGGCGGGGGGATTGTTCGCCTCTGGCGAGTGGGGTGAAGAGGTCGAATCCCTGCATGGAGGGGCATTCGGTGCCGGCAGCCGCGAGGAGGGTTGTGGTGATGTCGTTCCAGATGGCGAAGTCTCGCGTTTCTCCTTGCGGGAGGGTGCCGGGCATGCTCATGATAAAGGGGACGCGCCAGGATTCATCGTAGAAGTTGTGTTTGTCGTTAAAGCCGTGGTCGAAGAATTGCTGCCCGTGATCGGATGTGAAGATGATCAGGGTGTTTTCTCGGAGGTTATTCTGGTCGAGGTAGTCCAGGATGCGACCGAGGAGGGCGTCGCAATACGCGGCATACGCATAATAGGTTTTGCGGAGTTCCATGATGGTGTCGCGGTATTGCGGGTCGTAGATGCGGCCAATGGCTTCTCGCCAGTATTTGATGGTGTTTGGGTCTTCACCCGGATGGCATTCGTTTTCGGGTTTGATGCCGAGCAGGCGTTTGGTGTGTGTGGGCTGGTTTTGTTCTTCGCGGTGGGTGTAATTGAGGTCGGGCAGGTTGTCGCAGTTGTCGTAAAAGGTGAGCCAGTCGCCCGGTGGACATTCGGGTGGATGCGGCGCGGGTAATGAGCAGAAGGCAAAGAAGGGACCCGAATCGCGCTTGACGACCTGGTCGATTTGTTCGATGGTTTGTTTGGCGAAAAAGGTGTCGAGAAAGTGTTCTTCGGGTACGGGTGTGGGCTGTTTGTGGCAGTCCTGGGGTGTGAATCCGTGTTTTGGGATGTATTCTCTGTAGTCGTCCTGACCGATGATGATGTCGAAGGTGTCTGGGGTTTGTCCAAAGTGTTGTTTGCCGACCATGATGTTGGTGTAGCCCTGTTCTTTGAGGAGGTCGGGTAGGGTTGGGAAGTGGGTGAGGCGGGTCATGCCGTTTTCCCATACGCCGTGTATGGGGGTGTGCAGACCGGTGATGAGGCTGCTGCGCGAGGGGTTGCATACGGGTGAGGGCGTGTGTCCCTGTGCGAACATGACGCCTTCGGCTGCGAGGCGATCTGCGTGTGGTGAATGGGCAAACGAACTGCCCATGCAGTTGAGGGTGTCCCAGCGCTGGGTGTCTGTTGTGATGAGTAAGAGGTTGGGGCGTTCGGTCATGTGTGTTCCTTTAATGGAAGTTAGTACTGGCCCGAGAGGTCTGGAACGGTGAATTCGAAGCGTTCTTGGGCGTCTGAAAGCCGTTTTTGCATGTCGGCTACGCGATGGGCATAAGAGGGGTCGGCGATGGCGTTGGTGTATTCGTCGGGGTCGTTGACGAGGTCGTAATATTCGTCGCCTTCGCCTTCGCGGATGTAGTGGATGAGTTTTTCGGTTTGGGTTCTCAAGCAGACCATTGTTGGGAAATACGGATAGGGCGGGTCTTCGAAGTATTCGAAGAAGAGGTCTTGTCGAGGTATTTCGCCTGTGTTGGTCAGAAGTGGCCGCAGGGAGTGGCCGTGGTAGTGGTCGGGTACGCCGAGACCGGATACGTCCATGATGGTTGCCGGGATGTCGAGGCTGATTACGTCGGTTTGTTCTACGCGACCGGGGTTGGCGATGAGGTCGGGATAGCGCATGAGATAGGGTACGCGGATGGATGGGTCATACATCCAGCGTTTGTCGCCGAGGCCAAATTCGCCGTGGAAGTAGCCGTGGTCGCTGGTGTGTACGACGAGTGTGTTGTTGGTTTGTCCAATGGCGTCAATTTTGTCGAGTACCCGGCCCAGGGCATCATCTACGCCGCGCACGGTGCGCACGTAGTTGCGCATAAAGGTGTCGTAGCGTTCGTTGTCTCCGTAATTATACGGGCGTTCGCGAAGGGTTCTGGCTTTGCCATCGCGAGATGCGCCCAGGGCATTGGGTTTGGGTAGTTCGTCATCGGAATAGGCATTGGCATGACGCGGCGGTGGGGTGAAGGGTCCGTGAGGGGCTTTGTACCACAGGCAGATTGCCCAGGGGCGGTCGTCGTTTTGGTCGAGAAATTGTTCGACGTAGTCGGCGAGGAGGTCGGTGTTATATCCCTGATGTTTGACTTCTTCACCGTCGATGATAAAGATCGGGTCTTCGTAGTCTCCCTGGCCGCGAAAGCTGACCCAGCGCTCAAAGCCGGGTTTGGGGTCGCCGCCGGGCAGGTCAATGCCTTCGGTTCCGTAGTGTATTTTTCCAAAGAAGCCCGTGCGATATCCGGCTTTTTGTAATTGCTCGGGCCATGTTACGAGGTCGGGGCGAATCGGTGCGCGATTGTGTGCTGCCCGGTGGGTGTGAGGATAAACACCGGAAAGATGGCTGGCTCGGCTGGGCGCGCATAGGGGTATGGCGGTAAAGCCATTGGCAAAGCGGATGCCTTCACGGGCGAGGCGGTCCATAGCAGGTGTGTCGATGAAGGGATGTCCCGCACATCCCATGCAGTCGTGTCGCTGGTCGTCGCACATGGAAAAGAGGATGTTGGGTTGTCTGGTCATTATGAATCTCCGGAAGGGGTTGGTATGTCACTTTTAACAGCTAAAGATAAAGCTTTTTTTCAAGAAAATGGCTATCTCATTCGATACAATATGTTGAGTGAGGGTCAAATTCAAGGGGCGGTCGATACGCTTTGGCATTATATTGAAGCAGATCGCTATGATCCACAGACCTGGGTGGATGCAGGTCCGCGGAGTCCAGATTGTTGGGATCATCCCGCGATTCGCGCAACGCTTTACGAAACGGATTTGTTTGCGATGTGCAGGGAACTGGCTGGCGATTTGAGCGATGATGCAGATCCTTCGACCATTCTGGTGTATCCCAGTGGCAGCGATGAGTGGGCGATCAAGTTACCACATCTGGATGGTTATAATAAGAGCGAGCAGGCAACCGTGGGGTTTACGATTGGTGTGACGGTTTATCTGAGTGATGTGGCGCCGCGTGGCGGAGGTTTTACACTGTGGCCCGGTAGTCATAAGGCTGTTGCTGAATTTTTCAAGTCGCATTCCCTGCTGGGTCTCAATATGCATCATCCCGGCGGCATTGTCGAGCGCGATATGGGCCGCATTTTCGATCTGAATGAACCTGTTGAGCTGGTCGGGCAGGCGGGTACTGCGTGTATCTGGCACGGGTATATGGTTCACAGCGGTACGTCGAATTGCAGCGATCAGATACGGATGGCTCTGGTGAGTCGCATGAGTACAAAAAATTGGGATCTGTTGCAGTTTGAGACGCCGGATGATATGTGGGAATATTGGGAAGTGTGAAGGATGAAGTGTGAAGTATGAAGTGGAAAGGAAGACCGTCATTGCGGCAGGGTGTAAGCCGCAATCCAGTGGGGGTTGGGTAGTTGGGGAAGTGTGAAGGAGAATATTATTATGGATTTTGTAAAGTTGAGCGATGAGCAGCGGGAGTTTTTTGATGCGGAAGGGTATCTGGTGGTGGAGGATGTTCTGGGGGCTGAGGAAATCGCGCGGTTGACGGATGCGTGTGATGCGATGATGGCGTTTTATGATGATAGGGGAAGGGCGTATAAGCAGTTTCGAGATGGGATAGTGGAGGAGCCTGTATTTCGTTCTTTGATTGCCCATTCGGGGACGGTGCCTCTGGTGATTCAGCTTTTGAGTCCAGATATTCATTTGCAGAATACGGCGATTATTTACAAGGATCCAGAGGATGCCGAGACGACGGAGCCGATGCGTTCCTGGCATCGGGATATTGGGATTACGCAGGAGATCGGGCATGCGTATCAGCCGCGTGTTGGGATTAAGGTGTGTTATTGTTTGACGGATTTTCCGGGACCGGATTCGGGGATTACGCGGTTTGCGAGGAGGAGTCATGTGCTCAATGAACCGCTGGGTATTCCGAGAGGTGAAGTGGATCCGCCCGAGGTGGTACAGCCGGTGTGTAAGGCGGGGGATGCGCTGTTTTTTGAGAATCGCATTTTTCACACCAAGTCGCCGAATTTGAGCCATCGCACGTCCAGGGTGGTTATTTTTGGGTATAGTTATAGCTGGATTCGGAATGGTTTTTATTTGGGGAATTTAGATGATGACGTGATCGCAGATTTGAGCGATATTGAGAAGCAACTTCTGGATGTGCAGTTGAGCGATAATCCCAACTTGAGCGCGAGGCCAAATACGTATCCGCTTACCGATTGGGCAGAGGAGCACGGGGTGACGCCCGAGCAGGTTCCGTGGACGGTTGAAGTTTAGGAATAGGAGGAAGCAATGCGCGTTGGGAGATGGATTTTATGCTTCATTTTAATCGGGGCAACAGGTGTATATGCTCAGGAGGCTGAGAGAAAAGGGACGCCGCCCACGCTTGAGAATGTGGCGTATGGACCTTATGAGCGCAATGTGCTGGATTTTTGGAGGGCAGAGTCGGATGTACCAGCACCTGTTTTGATTTTTATTCACGGGGGTGGGTTTGTCGGTGGTAATAAAAGGGGTGTTCGCGGCAGTGTGGTTGTTGAGACTTGTTTGGAAAAGGGCGTTTCATTTGCGGCGATTAACTACAGGTTTAAAAATACTGCACCCATACAGGATATTTTGCGCGATGCGGCGCGGGCAGTGCAGTTTATCAGGTACAATGCCGAGGCGTGGCACGTCGATCCCAAACGCATCGCTTCTTATGGTGGCTCTGCCGGTGCGGGGACTTCGATGTGGCTGGCTTTTCACGATGATCTGGCCGATCCCGATAGTGAAGATCCCGTGCTTCGCCAGTCTTCGCGCATTGTGGCGGCGGGGTCTCGCAATGGTCAGTTTTCCTATGATATATTTCAATGGGAATCTGTGCTCGGTTTGCCTGCTGAGAATTTTTATTCCAGGGATGTCTCGTTTTACGGCCTGGCTACGTTTGATGAAGCTGAGACCGAAAAGGGCAAACAGATTCGGGCGGATGTGGATATGCGCGGGTTGATTACTAAAGACGATCCACCTGTGTTTTTGTTTTGTAGTCAAAGGGGTGGGGTGCCCCAAAATCGCGGTCATTATGTTCATCATCCCAAACATTCAATTGCGATCAAAGAGCGGTGCGATGAAGCAGGTGTGGAGGTGGAGATGTATTTGCCGAAGATGGGATCGCCACCGCCGGGGAATGCGAATCAGGCGATGTTGGCGTTCTTTTTTAAGCATTTGAAGGTTGAGTAAAGGAGGTTGATGTGGCGTTCAAGGTATTGACAGACGCGCAGGTAGCGCATTTTGTGGAGAAGGGGTATGTGAAGTTAGAGGGGTGTTTTGAGAAGGCGGAGATTCAGGATTGGCTCGATCTGGCATATCTGCGTTTGGGGTATGACAGGGATGATCCCACGACCTGGGTCGAAGATCGCATTCACATGCCGTCGATGAATCGGCGGGCAGTTGCCGATCTCGCGCCAAAAGCATGGGATGGGATATGCGATGTGATGGGCGGGGCAGAGCGCATTGAGGGTGAGCCTTCGTGGGGGGATGGGTTTATTATTAATTTTCACAAAGATGCCGATGATCCCTATGTTCCGTCGGCAAAGCATGGGGGATGGCACAAGGATGGCAATTTTTTTCGGCATTTTCTGGATAGTCCAGAGCAGGGTCTGTTGACGGTGGTGGTTTGGGATGATGTGTTGCCCAATAGCGGCGGTACGTATCTCGCGCCGGATTCGATTCCAAAAGTTGCGCGGTTTTTGTACGATCATCCCGAGGGTCTGGAACCGACGGGTTCGTTTGGGAAGATGATTGAGGGATGTGAGGAGTTTGTCGAGGCGACGGGTAATGCAGGCGATGTGTATCTGATTCATCCGTATATGTTGCATTCTGCTGCGCCAAATCCTTCGGGGCGTCCGCGGTTTATTACGAATCCTCCGGTTGCGTTTAAAGAGCCTATGAATTTCAATCGCGAGGATCCCGATGATTTTTCACTGGTGGAGAGAGTGGTGTTGAGGGCGCTGGGTGTCGAGCGATTGGATTACCGCATTACGGGCAAGCGAGAGCGGTATTATACGGAGTTCCGCCGCGAACGAGAGCGCATGCTGGTGGAGCAGAAGGCGCGTTTGGCAGAGCTTGAAAAGGAGGTTGTATGAGTTGATGCGCAGGTGTAGTATTCTGGTGATGGAATCGGGAGAGGGTTTTCCACTCACACGGAGTTTTGAAAAGAGGATTGTTATGGACGCGAGATGTCTGGATTATTGCGTGACCGAAGAGGAGCGGTTGAAGTTTGAACGCGATGGGTTTTTTATTCTTGAGAGCGTGTTGCCAGAGGATCTGGTGGATGAGTTGGTGCCGGTTGTAGATCGGGTGGATGGCGCGTATCGAGAGCGAGAGGGCATGGGGCCAGATCAGCGGTCGAATATGCTGGATTTTATTGGGCAGGATGATTTGTTTTTGGAATTGCTCGATTGGTATAAGACTTTTCCAAAGGTATGGGGGTTGCTGAATTGGAATATTCAGCTTTACCATTCCCACATGATTGTGACGCCTCCTGTTGGTCCTGGAAAGTCGCTTGAGAAAGATGGACCGGGGCTTGGGTTTCACCAGGATAGCGGGCGCCTCAATCTCGATATTGAGACGAATCCGCGTCCGAGGATTTCGCTGAAGGTGGCGTTCTTTTTGACGGATGCATCAGAGCCTGGTCGCGGAAATTTTGTTGTGGTTCCCGGTTCGCATCTGGGCAATGTGTTTCCGGGCGAGAGTCGCTCAGAAATGCCCGAGGGCGGTATGCAGGTGTGTGTGCCGAAAGGTAGTGCGGTTTTTTTTGATCGGCGTATCTGGCATTCGAGCAGTACCAATTATTGGAATTCGCCCAGGCGTACGCTGTTTTACGGCTATAGCTATCGCTGGTTGCGGCCCCGCGATAATATGACGGTGGATCACTTTATAGAGCGTAGTGATCCTATCCGCAGGCAGTTGTTGGGAGCGAGTCCTTCGGGTGGTTTTGGATATACGTCGCCCAAACCCGAAGATGTGCCTTTGAAGACGTGGATTGAGGAGCATTTGGGTGAGAAAGCCGTGGCGGCTTAGTGTTAGTATGTCTGCAGGATATCAGCGAGTGTATCGGTTGTCCATTGATTGATGCTTTTGCCACTGACTTCGGCAGCTGTGGCAATTGCTGCGTGAACTTCTGGGGGAAGGCGCAACATTAGATTGCCAGAATAGGGCTTTTGTGGAGAGCGATTTAATTTTTCACAGGTTTCGAGATAATCTTCCACTGCTTCTTCAAATGCAGTACGCAGTTGTGCAACCGAATCGCCGTGAAAACCCACGATGTCGTTGATGCCCGCTATGTGACCAATAAAGCAACGGTCTTCGTCGCTGTATTCAATACGAGCAGCATATCCTTTATGTGTCATTGTGTTCATGGTGCTATTCCCGCTTGTTGTAAAAAATGTTTGGCATCACGCACTTGATACGGCTTTGCCTCTTTCTGGGGATGAGGGCGATGAAAAGTAGCGACAATTTGATTCAGTTCAAATCTCACGCGCGAACCTCTGCCTTCAATAGTTCTGGCTCCAAGTGCTTTGAAAAGGGATTCGATACGTCTCCATTCCAATGTGGAGGGGACGGGCGTTCTGAAGATGTCGTTTAAGGTGTTCTGGTGTCGTCTGTTCATTGTTTTTATGATATCATAATATGATATCATTGGCAAGTGTTTTGTATAGAGGGAGTGTTTCATGGGATTGCTCACCCGTGATGAGAAACAATTTTTTAAAGACAATGGGTATCTTGTTAAGCGGGATGTTTTGCCCAGGGCATTATTAGAACGCGCTGTGGATGGCCTCTGGCACGGTGTTTGGGCAGACCGCTGCGATCCTCAGACGTGGGTGAATGCGGAGCCGAAAAAGCCCGAGAGCAAGACTCCGGCTTTGCATCGGTCTATTGTGTACGATTACGGTGTGTTTGATATGGCCGAAGAGATGGCGGGCAAAGGGCGGCTGACCGAGTGGGCTGAGCCGACGCCGTTGTTTCGCTATCCCACGGGTATGGATAAGTGGCCAACGCCTTCGGGCGGACATGTGGATGGCTACGGGCAAAAGGATTTGACGGTGGCTGGTTTTACGATTGCCGCAACCGTTTATCTCTGTGATATCAAGCCTCGCTCGGGTGGATTTTGCGTGTGGCCCGGTACACATGCAAAGATGGCGGATTATTTTATGTCGCATTCTTTGCTGAGTGTGAATCGCCAGTTTTTAGATCACAGCGAGCCAGCCACCCAGATTCACATGGGGACGATTATTGATTTGCCCGATCCGATGGAGATCACAGGTCCTGCAGGTACGGTGATTTTCTGGCACGGTTTGATGGTTCACAGCGCGAGTAAGAATTGCAGTCGCAATATCCGCATGGGGTTGTTTACGCGGTTTAAGTGGAAGAATTGGAATGAGTTGCAGTTTGAGACGCCGGACGATATGTGGGAGTATTGGGAGGGGATGTAGTGGGTACATTGGATACAAAGTTCAGATGAATTTCTCGGGAGATACGTCAAAGATGACGGCTAATTTGCGCGCATTTTTCAGACTGATTGTGCGTAGGCCCCGTTCCATGTTGGAAATATGCTGACGGGGTATATTGCCCAATTTTCGGCCCAATTCGGCCTGAGTCATATTGTGATTTTGGCGATAGATTCTAAGGTTGTCACCAGGGATGATTTTAGACTTTATATCTCGATACCAGTTGGTTTCAAAAATATCGACGGTGTCATTGTCGTCATCGGAAATCTGAACGTCATTCCCAAATTCTTCTTCCAAAATTGAAAGAAGTCGATCTGGTATTTCGCCTTTGATATTGATTTCAATACGGGGCGTTTTCACGACTGCCTGCATAATATACCTCAATTGTTATTGTATCCTTTTCCCAATACCAGCACGCAACCCAATGATAGGCAATATGACAATGATATCTTTCTGCACCGAGTTTGCCATAGTTGGGCCAATCGTTTCTGATGGGCCCCTTGTCACGCAAATCTTCAACGAGATTGGCCATCTTTTTTTGAATTTGCTCAGGCATTTTTCGAATATTTCTGAGCAATTTTCTCTTGATGATGACGTTATACATATTAAATTGTAACTATTTAATGGTTACAAGTCAAGTGGCAACCAATCCTGGAGCAATTTTATGATAGATTCTCCTAATATTATTTTTATTTTGACTGACCAGCATCGGCTGTCGGGCGTGGGAGCTTATGGCGAGACGCCTTGTCGTACGCCGAATATCGATCGCCTCGCAGCAGAGGGCATCTTGTTTGAGAATGCTTATACGGTTTATCCGGTGTGTAGTCCGGCTCGGGGGACGCTGCAAACGGGTGTGTATCCGCATACCCATGGCATTACGTCAAATATCCACGAGGTGGGGTGTAGTGTTCACGAGTTGGAGGATCGGCCCGAACTGTTGTCGCGGCGTTTGCAAGCGGTGGGGTATGGGACGGGATATACGGGAAAGTGGCATCTCGGCTCTGAGAAGACGCAGACATTTCAGGGGTCGAATAGGCCATCTTCACCTTCGCGTATCGGATATGAAGGGCAGGATTTTGCCGGGCACGGCGGGGCTGGTTCAAGTTATTCGGATTATCGGGCATGGGCGCGGGCTAAGGGTTATGAGCCGGGCGTGAAGCCCTGGGCTGAGGCGACTACGATGGTCCGCAATGGGGTGGGTGAGTTGACTGTACCAACTGAGGCGACGGTGCCAGCGTATCTGGTGGATAATGTGATTGAGATGAGCAGGTCGTTTCGGGAGCGCGATTTGCCGTATTTTATCAGTTTGAATTTTTGGGGACCGCACGGGCCGTATCACGCGACGGGAGAGTTTGTGGATTGGTATCGGGATGTGGAGATTCCGCCGTGGGGAAATTACGAGTGGCCCTCGCGGGAGATTCCCGGTCCGCATCATTTGAAGATTCACTGGGATAAGGAGAATTTGACGTGGGAAGATTGGGCGATGGCGGTGCGCTATTATTATGCGCGGGTGTCGATGATTGACAGTCAGATTGGTCGGTTGTACGATTATTTGAAGGCGAGTGGGGAATTGGACAATACGGTGCTGATTTTTACGGCGGATCACGGCGAGACGCTGGGCAGTCACGGGGGGTTGCTGGATAAAGGGTGGCATCATTTTGAAGAGACGCATCATGTTCCGATGATTATCCGGCTGCCGGATGGTTCGCATGCGGGAGCGCGCATTTCAGAGTTTGCTTCGCTGGCGGATATGTATCCCACGATTTTGGATCTAGCTGGTGGAGATTACGATGGGGATGCGATTCACGGTGCGTCGCTTTTGCCGCTTGTTCGCGGTGAGGCGACGGACTGGCGCGATGCTGTGGTGACGGAGTTTTTGGGTTTGGGCAATGTGGCTACGTCGATGAAGATGCTGCGTATGGGGGATTTGAAATACGGGTGTAATTTGACGGGGCAGGACGAGTTGTACGATCTGAAGAACGATCCCCATGAGATGAATAATGTGATTGATGATCCCGATTATGCCGATGATCTGGCGCGATTGAAGGCGCGGTTGCAGCAGTGGATGGTGGAGACCAGTGATCCGGCTTTGCGGATGTATCGCTGGCGCGAGCGTGAGGCGATTGGATAGGCGCTCTGGATGGAGGTGTTATGTCAGAAAATAAGGATTGGCGAAATCAGGGGGTGCGGGTAGTGACGGGCGATCAGTTGGATTTTAATACGCCACAGACACCGGGGATGACCCGGGCGGCGGCGATTAATCGCGCGAGTGCAGGTGCTGAGAAGCTGTGGGCGGGGACGGTTGAGATTCATCCGAATGCAAAGACTGGCGCGCACCACCACGGGGCGCTGGAGAGTGTGATTTATGTGGTGAGCGGGAGGGCGCGTATGCGGTGGGGCGATCAGTTGGAGTATATGGCAGAAGCGGGTCCGGGTGATTTTATTTATGTGCCGCCTTATGTGCCGCACCAGGAGATCAATGCCAGTGTGGATGAGTCTCTGGAGTGCGTGCTGGTGCGCAGCGATCAGGAGCCTGTGGTTGTGAATCTGGATATTCCAGTTGTTGAAGAGCCTGAGAAGGTGTATTGGGTGGATCCGATCCATCCGGCTCCGAGAGATGATTAACATTTAGCATTTGAAGAGGTGAGATGGTGAAACGAAAATTGGGATATGTGGGGCTTGGGATGATGGGTGGTGGGATGGCGAGTCATTTGGTTGCGAGTGGCTATGATGTTGCGGTTCACGATTTGCGCGATGAAGCGGTTCAGGTTTTGCAGGAGAAGGGGGCAACGGGGGTGAATACGCCCCGGGCGGTTGCCGAGCAGTCGGAGGTTGTTATTTCTTCGCTGCCGACGCCACAGGCTGTTGAGCAAGTCGCTTTGGGACCGGATGGTATTGTTTCCGGGTTGTCGGAGGGGCAGGTTTATATTGATATGAGTTCGATTGACCCGGATACGACGCGCAAGGTTGGCAGGATTATAGCGGAAAAGGGCGGGTATATGCTGGATGTGCCCGTGGGCAAGGGGCCGGCAGATGCGGCACGGGGTGGATTGACGCTGATGATTGGCGGCGATGCCGATGTGGTGGCGTCCGTGCAAGATGTGCTGGATACTCTGGGCGATGAGCAGTTTTATTGTGGTGAGTTGGGCATGGGTGTGACGACTAAGCTGGTCAATAATCTGGTGTCGTGTTCGGTTGCTACGCTGTTGGGTGAGGCTTTTGCGATGGGTGCTGCCGCGGGATTGGATGTGGGTGTGTTGTGGAATGTGATGTCGAATACGGCTGCAAATTCGTCGCATTTGCAGGGGAGTTTTAAGCGCCGCGCCCTGGTGCGAAATTTTGATCCCTATTTTAAGCTGAGATTGTCGCATAAGGATCTCGGGTTGGCTGCACAGATGGCCGCTTCACTGGGGGCGACAAATTTGATGGGCGCAGCTGCGTATCAGATTCAGACTATAGCGATGGGGATGGGGTTGGGCGATGAAGATCAGACAGCGTCGATTAAGGTGGCGGAGAAGACTGCGGGGGCTGAAGTGAGAAGGGTGAAGTGAGAAGGGTGAAGGTGCGGGGAGTACTTCAAAGAAAAGGAGAACAAAGATGCCAGTTTTGAGCGAGAAGGATTGGGATTTTTGGCGGGAGAATGGGTATGTGGTGGTACACAATGCGGTGCCGCAGGAAAATTTGGATGCGATGGTGGATACGGTCTGGACATTTTTGGAGATGGATCGCGATAATCCGGAGGATTGGTACAAGTACAAACCCTATACGCGCGGGAATCCGTGTTCGATGATTGCGGCATCGGGGATGGTGGAGATTTACCAGCATCAGGCGTTGTGGGATAACCGGCAGTATCCCCGCTTGCATCAGGCGTTTTCCGAAATTTGGGGTACGGAGAAGTTGTGGGTGTCCCTGGATCGCGCGAATATGAAGCCGCCTTCGCGGGCGGATAAACCCGATTGGCAAAATGAGGGCATGATTCACTGGGATACGGATACGTCTGTGCCCAAAGTGCCTTTTGGGGTGCAGGGGGTGTTGTATTTGACGGATACTTCGGAGGATCAGGGCGGGTTTCAGTGTGTGCCTGGGTTTAATAATATTTTTGAGGAGTGGGTCAAGACGCAGCCAGAGGATCGCGATCCCAGGCGGCCCAATCTGGATGATCTGGAAGTGAAGTCGATTCCGGGCAGGGCGGGCGATCTTTTGATCTGGCATCGGTTGCTGGCACACGGCAATGGGCACAATCGCTCGGATAGGCCCCGTCTGGCGCAGTATATTACGATGTCGCCAGCAGAGGGTCGGGGAGAGGCAGAGCGGGAAGAGCGCATTCAGGCATGGCGAGCGTGCAGGCCCACGCCCCGCTGGCCGGGTGATCCGAGGGATTGGGAACACAAGACGCAGGAGCCAGCGAAGTTGACGGAATTGGGGAAGAAGTTGTTGGGTTTGACGTCGTGGAATTGAATGGCTAATGGAGGAATCCCATGGGTGTTTTGACGGAGGCGCAACGCGCGCAATACGAAAGAGATGGGTATCTTCTGGCGTCGGGTTTGATTCCAGAGGATGTGGCAGAACGAGCAGAAGCGGCGATGTGGCGGATTATGGGTATGGTGCCAGATGATCCAGAGACCTGGCATCGAGAACCCGAAGGTGTTGCTGGTTTTCAGGTTGCGCGGGGATTGTCTGTATTTAACGGTCTTCGAGATCGGGATTTGATGGCCTGTGTAACGCCGCACTATTTGAAGGCGACGGCTGAGTTGGTCGGCGAAGATGACGTGCATCCACCTGAAGCGGTTCACACGCAGAATAAAGTTCCGGTCAATGGGGAGTGGTCTTTGCCCAGGGCGCACGTTGATGGCATTCCCAGGGAACACATGCACGAGACGTTTCCCGGTCCTTATCGCATTGCGAGTCTGGTGTTTTTGAGCGATGTGAAACACAAGGGGGGTGGGACGGCGGTTTTTCCGGGATCGCATCGCAAGATTCTCGCGCTTGCAGAGTCGGATCGAGAAAAGTACAAATATCTGTTTCATCTGAACCGGGATATTCCCGGGCTGGAGTTGGGCGATCCGATTGAGTTGACGCCAAAACGCGGGGATGTGTTGTTTTTTACGTATTTATTTGGACACAATGGCACGGCAAATGTGGGTGGGCGTCCGCGCTGGATGATGCGGTATTTTTGCTCTTGCCAGGAATGTCAGACCCGCTGGAAGAAGACGGAAGATTGGGGTCTGTGGTCACCGTGAGGAGCATGTGATGGAATTGACGAAGTCTCAGAAGTTGGAATTTTACAGCGAAGGGTTTTTGAAAATTGAAGGTGCTGTGCCAGGCGTGATGGTGGAGGCGGCGCGGCAGACGATTAATGCGGAGATTGGGAAGGGCGACAGGCGCTCTTTTGGAGATATTCGCGCGATGCCGGTGATTACGGATATGTTTAATGAGACGCCGGCGTTTCCATTGCTCGAATCGGCTTTGGGCAAGGGGAATTTGCAACGCCAGGGCCACGGTGCTGTGAAGCTGAATTTTCCCGCGCCGGTTGGGACGCCGCAACGGGATCCCCAACTCGCGACTGCGGGTCCGCCATTGCGAACGGGTGGGCATCTGGATGGGATTGCAAAGGCGCGCGATTTTTTGAGGGGGACGGCTGAAGAGAGCGGGTATAGTCGGGATTTTACGGCTTTTGCTGTGGTGTATCTGGATGATGTGCCCGCGTCGTATTGCGGCAATTTTACGGTTTGGCCAAAGTCACACCATGTGATGGAGGATGTGTTTCGAGAAAGAGGGCATGAGATTTTGTTGAATTATATGCCCGATGTGACGGTGCCCGAGGGGCCGGTGCAGTTGACCGGCGAGCCTGGCGATCTTATTCTGGCGCATCATCAGATTATTCACACGGCGGCGATTAATGCGTGTCCAGATATCCGGTATGCCGTGATTTTCAGAGCAAGGCATGTAGACATAAAAAAGAATGGCAAGGATGTGTTTATGGATATTTGGCGGGAGTGGGATGGGATTAGAGCGGAGATTGGATAAACGGAGTGTGAGATGGATTTGGGATTGAGAGGAAAAAGGGCGGTTGTTACGGGTGGCAGTCAGGGGATTGGACGTTGCTGCGCGCTGGCGTTGGCGCGGGAAGGGGCGCGTGTGTGTATTGCGGCGCGCACACAGGAGACTTTGGATGCGGTGGTTGCCGAGATCGATGCAGCAGGTGGAGAAGGGCATGCGGTTGCGGTCGATTTGATGCGGGGAGAGAATTGCGAGGTGGTGGTGAATGAGGCTATAGGTGCGTTTGGGGGCGTGGATGTTCTGGTCAATAATGTGGGGGCTGCGCGCAATGCCGATATTTTGGATTTAGATGTGGCGCAGATTAGCGAGGCGTTGGAATTGAAGAGCTATAGTTATTTGCGGATGGCGCAACTGGTGATTCCGCTGATGCGGGAAAGTGGATGGGGGCGCATTGTCAATGTCGCGGGTGGCGCGGGTACGAGTCCTACGCGGGGCAATATTCCGACGGGGGCGGCCAATGCGGTCATTTTGAATATGACGCGCGCGCTGTCCGATGCGGTGTCTGGCGATGGTATTCTGGTGAATGCGGTTTGCCCGGGGTTGACCAATACGCCTCGGGCACGTTCGCAACAAAGGGCGCGGGCAGACCGCGAGGGGCGAGATGTCGAGGCGGTGCTCAAAGACCTGGGTGCGGAGTTGCCCGCCGGACGCATGGCCGAGCCTGAAGAGATCGCCAGTGTGGTTGCTTTTTTAGCGTCTGAGGCGTGTTCTTATGTGTTTGGTAGTTCGATTTATATGGATGGTGGTGGGAGAAGAGGGATGCCGTAGAGAAGTAGGAAGTGTGAAGGATGAAGGGTGAAATGGCGGATGGCAAGCGAGTGCAATAAGCAAAATATCGCTGGACAATGTAACCTTTATCGGGTAGTTTTTGCGAAGAGGCAATCAGATAGTCGAAGAGGTCACGCCTTAGAAGTGCTTAAATTTAAACTCGATCAAGAGGGTAAAAATGGCGATTGAAGCAGTTGAAAAAGAACAAGCTGAACTCAAAGGGCAATTTGATCAATTTGATAAGCGCGTTGAACGTATGCAAACCGATGTTGACAATACCAAAAGCGAATTGACACAAGCTATAAACCGCTTGTTTGACAAGATCGGCGACGTCAACAGTAGAATGGATGCGGGGTTTCGGGACTTACGGGATGAACTAAAACAAGAAATACAATCTGCAAAGCAAGAGTTTGGCAACACGCGCAATTGGCAAATTTCTTGTGTCATTGCTGCCGTTATTGCGGTCTGTGCTGTCGCCGGGCTGCTGATCAAATAATACTTGACATTTCTTGAAAACATGGGACTCGTATTTCTGGACATTGATATCGCCAATCCCGCTCGTTCAGAAGATTTTCAGACCGAGCATTTTTTGATTGACTCAGGTGCCGTCTATTCTGTGGTTCAGCGATCTGTTCTTGAGGCATTGGGCATTCGACCGCATTCTCGTCGAACTTTTACGCTGGCAAATGGCGATCAAATTGAACGCGATTTGGGCGATGCGCTGTTTCGCTACAAAGAACACCGGGGTGCAGCACCTGTTATTTTTGGTGAACCCGGCGATAGCAATCTTCTGGGTGTTGTTACTCTTGAAGCCCTGGGCTATGTTCTGGATCCTCTGAAACGAGAACTTCGGTCTTTGCCGATGCTCCTGGCCAGGCTTGATTATTCGCGGTGAGGTTTGTGATCTGAGGTACAGGACATTAAAAATTATTTAGGAATTCTACAATCCGCTTTGCGGATTTTTTTTTGCCCAAAAGAAAACCGGATGGTTCTGGGGTGTGTCTATATAGGTGAGAGGTGAGAGATGGGATACCATTCGGAGGATATAGATGGTTGAGAAGAATGAGAAGAGAACATCGCTTTTGCCCAGGATTTCGGTGACGAGGCCGGTGACCGTGACGATGTGTTTGGTGGGGTTGATGGTGATTGGGCTGGTGGCTTATTGGCGCATTCCCATTCAGGCATGGGCGTCGGGCAATGACTGGAATCGGTTTTGGGTGGATGTGGCCACAGAAAATGCGTCGGTTCAAGAGCGGTTTAACACCATTGCGCTGCCGATGGAACGACATATGCGTACGGTGAGAGAACTCAGCGATATTTACGCTTTTGCCGGCGATCCGTGGGCAGGGGTTGAGTTGAAATTTCACCGGGGCACGGATATGCGCGAGGCGTATGTTCGCGTGGCAGATCGGCTCGAGCACGCCAGGCTTGATTTGCCCGAGGAAGTGCGCGATCAGATCAAGGTGTATTCGTGGAATCAGGAAACCGATTCCGAGGTGATCTGGACGGGTCTGTCCATTCCGGAGGATATTGTCGATAAGGAGCAATGGGTTCAAACCCATGTTCTCGATCCTATTGAGCGGGTCGATGGTGTGGCAAAGACCAGCGTGTGGGGGTTTGAGAACAAGGAGGTTTTGATTCTGGTGGATCAAGAGCGGTTGCGGACGCACGGTATTGAAACCCACGAGCTTGTGGCGTCGTTGCAGCAGGACAATTTTTCCCTGTCTGGCGGTCAGGTGCAGGAGGGTGGTAAGCGGTTTTACGTGCGGTCTCTGGCGCATTATCAAAGCCTGAAGGAGATCGAGGATATTGTTGTTCAGGGCCGTTATAGCAGTGCGCAGGTGCGTCTGAAGGATGTGGCTGATGTGGTGTATGCTGCGCCGCCGAGAGACCGGGTGTGGCGCGTGGATGGGCAGCGCAATTTGGGTTTGGATGTGTATAAGGAGTCGGGTGAAAATATCGTCGATTTGTGCAAGCGCATTGTGGTCAAAATGGAGGAGATTGAGGCCAATACGCCTGCGGTGTTTCGCCTGTTTTACAGCGAGGGCAAGCTGATAGAAGATTCGATGGACAATTTGAAAGTTACGGGCCTTTGGGGCGGATTGTTTGCGGCGCTGGTGTTGTTGTTTTTTCTGCGTGCTTTGCGTATGACGGCACTGATTACGCTGTCCATTCCGCTGTGTGTGATGATGACGATTACCGTGCTTTATTTTATGGGTTGGTCGCTCAATTTGTTGACGATGATGGGGTTGATGGTGGGGGTGGGTATGGTGGTGGATAATGCGATTGTGATTGTGGAGAATATTTATCGCTTGCGGGCAGAGGGGGAAGAGCCGCGCGGTGCATCTATACACGGGGCCAGCGAGGTGGGGCTGGCGATTACGATGGCGACGCTGACCACTGTGGTGGTGTTTTTGCCGATGATGCTGATGAATGACAGCTTTGATATGAAGTTTCTGCTGTCGAAAATTGGGATGCCCGTGGTGTTTGCGCTGGTGGCTTCTCTGTTTGTGGCGCTGTTGTTTATTCCCCTGGCTGCCCAGCGCTTTGGCGATGCGGTTGTGCGGTCAGATCCAAAGTCCATCGCTTTTGTCCGCCGCATTTATCGGCGCGGTTTGAACTGGGTTATTCACCATCGACGAGATGCGTTTCTCGTGGTGCTGGTTTTGTTTGCCACCATTTATTTTCCATATCAGAATGTGAAGAAGACCGATCAGATGCGTTTTTCTTCGAATCGCGTGACCATTCGCATGTATGGTCCCAGAAATTTTTCGCTGGAAGAGATGGATAAAATTGCGAGCGATCTGGAAGTGTATGTAAATGAGCGTCGGGATAGGTATAAAATCAGAAATGTTATGACGTATTTTCGGCGTGGGTATATCAATTTGCGAATGAATCTCGAGGAGGATCCCCATCAAGAGTGGTGGTATGCTGTGTATCGCTGGGCAGGTGGAGTGATCGGCTTGCCTATTGAGCGGTGGATGACGCGACAAGAGATTATTGACGAACTGAATAAGGAGGTGCCGCGCTATGTGGGATTTCGGGTTGCTGTGGAATCCAGAAATTCGGGTGGGAGAGATCCCTATGTGGGCGTGTATTTGTACGGTCCTGATTTTGAAAAATTAGAAGATATGCTGGGGGAAGTGGAGCGGCGGTTGCAGCAGATTCCATCGGTGACGAGTTTGCAAAGCGATCTGGAGTTTGGCAAAGACGAGATTCGCATTCGCGTGAACCGCGCACAGGCGAAAAAGCACGGTATTCCGGCAGAGCGGATCAGCCGCACGCTGGCATATCAACTGCGCGGTGCGACTTTGCCGCGGTTTCAGACGGATGATCACGAGGTGAATGTGCAACTGATTTTGGATGAATCCGACCGGCAGTCGCTGGTGCAGTTGAAGAATTTTATGTTTGTGACCGATTCGGGTGAAAAGCTGCCTTTGTCGAGTTTTGCAACTTTTGAAGTGGCCAAAGGTCCAGGACATATTTTCAGGCATAATGGTCGCAATCGGTTGCGCGTGCGCGTTTATACGACCAAAGATGATGTGGAAGGGTTGTATCAGGAGGTCGATCGGGTGATGGAGGGGTTCACGCTGCCGAGGGGGTATGAGTGGAACAAAGGCGAGCGGCATTCGCAATACAGCCGGGAAAGTCAGGCGATGACATTTGCCGTGATTATGGCGGTCGTGTTTGTGTTTTTGCTGATGGGGGTGTTGTTTGAGTCGGTTATTTTGCCTTTTGCCGTGATTTTTTCTATTCCATTTTCGTTTTTGGGGGTGTACTGGGGGTTGTGGTTGACAGGTACGACGATGGATTTTATGTCAAATGTGGGGGCGATTGTGCTGATTGGGGTGGTGGTCAACAATGCGATTGTATTGGTCGATATGATCAATCGGTTGCGCCAGACGGGTATGGATCGCGCGGCGGCAATTATGGCGGCGGGTCACAATCGCTTTCGCCCTATTTTGATGACGACCTGCACGACGGTGTTCGGGTTGTTTCCCATGGCGATTGGCAGCAGTACGATGATGGGAATGCCCTACGCGCCGCTGGGGATTACGATGATGGGTGGGCTGATTGTGTCAACGGCGTTGACGCTATTTGTGGTTCCCCTGTTTTACGTTTTACTGGATGATTTGCGCGGGTCATTGAAACGGATTGCCGCGGTGAGTTTCCAGAGGTCTGAGCGATGGGGGGATGACCCGGCGCAGGCGGCGGATTAAAACGGGTCATAGAACCACTTCTCTCCCAAACAGAGGGCTGTGCTATTTTGCGCGGCTCTCTGTTTTTGTTTTGATGGGGAGCTAATTTGCGGGATCGGAAGGCGTATTGGGGTTGTTTAATCGCTCCTGGTCGGCATAGGGATAGAAATTTCGATTTCGCTCAAAGGGGTCGGATGAGGGACCGGGTTGACCGAGACGTCGGCTGTCTTCCAATCCAGTACCGTTCAGGAATAATTCCGCTCTGCGCTGCCGAAAGATCTCTTCTGTCACGGCCTCGACGGTTTGTGGACCGCTGTAGGGTGGTAGCGATGCCCCAATGCCAAGGGGATCACGATCGGGTGTTTTTGTACGGATGGCGTCTATTTCGGCGATCGCTCCTGTGATATTTCCCATCATTGCGTTTGCCTCTGCCCGTATCAGAGCCATTTCGCCGGGCAAATATGCCGGGATGGACGATGTGGCGGTGTTCCAAAAGCCGGATAGCGTTTCAATAGGCAAGGTGTTGGGATTGCTCAGGCGGTCATTTGGCATGAGATAAAATGCAAGTCTCGCATCGTTGCTGTCTGTGACCAGCGTTCCGAAATTATCTCTTGGCGCATAATCATCCGCAACAAAAACCTGGTTGTAAATGGGGTTCTGATTGTCGGCGTCATAAGTATAGACAGATGTTGCCGAGGGATCGATGGTATTGGCGGCTTCAAGTGCGGCTGGATAATTTCCCGCGAACAGGTTATAGCGCGCCCGGTAAGCGTGAATCGTATTTAAGAGATCGAATCCCTGTCCCAGGATATCTGAGTTGAATTGAGCAGATGGTGGCGTAGCCGAGATGGTTTGGAGCGCGTTGTCCAGCAACCGAATCGCTTCGGCAAATACCTCAGACCGCGGCTGGAAAGTGGCCTGTCCATCGGCCTGTACATCTGTTGGTGCCTGTTCAAAAGCCTGTGCGACGAACCCCAGACACATCGCTTTGTAAAGTTGAGAGAGTGCAATAATGCCGCTGCGCGTACCTTCTGATAGTTGCACATTGGGCGCGCTGTCGATCAAATCATTGGCTATTCCGATGACGCGGTATGATTCGAACCAGATCGCGCTGACACCGCTGTTTGCGCCAGACAATGCGTTGAGGCCATCTTCTAATTGTATGAGGTTGGCAAAGGTCGTGTTTGCCGCAAATTCGCGGCTTGTAATTGCCGGATGACGAATGTATGAATCGACATTCTGACTCGCGTAATCTCGTTGCATGCCAATGGCGAGTGCGATAATGCCGTCACTGGTGGTTAAAACGCGCTCTTCCACTGCCTGGTTTGGATTTGTTATGTTTAAATCGCAACCTTGTGTAAAAAAGAGCAGCAATGCCAGGAGAATATACAGGCGACTCGATTTCATATTTTTTCCCTTAGTAGTTCAAACTTATACGGAATGCAATACTGCGCGGGATGGGCACTTCTACGAAGTCAAATCCGCGCACTGCGGTGCGCTGTCCAGCGATGTTGGTTTCCGGATCGTAACCGCTGTAGTCGTCTATGGAAAGCAAATTGCGGCCAATGAGGCTCAATTGAATGCTGCTCAATCCCAAAAATTGGGGCTGCCAGCGATAAGACGCGGATAGTTCGCGCAATTTCACAAAGGATCCATCTTCGATCCATTGTTCAAAAATTCGGAAAACCCGCGAATTATAACCAGAGGGGAGTTCGCCGTTTAATTCGCGTTCGTAGTCTGTTAAAACGCCGAATGCGCTCAATGCGGCCAGGCGTCTGGTAAAATTGAATAAATCGCCACCTATGATGGCGTCCCATTGCATGCGAAATGACCAGTTTTGCCCCAGGGCGACCTGATTGATCCATGAAGCGGTAAAGTCCGGGTTGGGATCGCCAATAATTTTGCGATCAGCCGCTTGTATCGGGAGATTGTTTTCGTCGTTTGCGATATTGCCCTGGGCATCGCGTTCAAAAGCCGTGCTGAAGAAAACTCCGAGGGGTTCGCCGTTGATGGCCGAGACCTGGGAAAACGAATTTGGGATGATCAATCGCCCGCCCTCAATGCCATCGACTTTGTTTTTGTTGGTCGAATACGTGAAGGTCGATTCCCAGCGGAGATTGGGGCGTGCGAGCGGAATCGCGCGCACGAGGAATTCCAACCCGGTATTGTCCATGGTGCCGACATTTTGCAGGGCACGCGAATGACCTGTGGAGGGGGATAATGTGCGGAATAGCAACAAGTCTTCGATGCGCTGATCGTAATAGGTCAGTTCTATGCCCAGGCGATTGGACAGGAGACTAAAATCCGTCCCTATTTCAATTTCCCGCTGTCTTTCGGGTTTGATCGTTCCGCCGAGTTGCGTGCTGGGCACCAGGCCGGGGTTGCCGTCATAAGAGGATGCATTGTAATTGGTCAGGCGGTCATACGGCCCAATGGCTGTTTGACCTCCTGAAGTGCCTATGGAGGCTCGCAATTTGAAGTCTGAAAAGATGTTTTGAAGTGCGCTATTTTGCCAGAAGCCCGTATCTGAAATGAGATAGGAGGCACTCGCTTTTGGATAAAATTGCCAGCGATTATCCGCGTCATAGACCGAGGAGGCGTCGATGCGGGCGGCAGCCGTGACAAAAAGACGGTTGGCGATCCCAAAGGTTTGCTGGATAAATCCGCCATAAATGACCCTTTTGCTCCTGGTTTCGCCCGCGACGACATTTGCACCGCTCGATACGACTTCTGCAACGGGACTCAGATTTCTGCCTTCTGCGCTGAAGTTTTCCCCTTTTTCGTATTGCAGGGTTCCGCCGATTCGCGTGGTCGATTGCACATTGGGAAATATGTCCCGCTGGTATCTGAGGTTGATGTCATTGTTGAGTTGCAGAAAATCGAATACGGCTCTTCGAGAAAAGCCGTTTGCCAGGCCCGGCGCAGAGGTGCCGGTAGGGATAAATGCGATGGCCGTTTGATCGTAGGTATCAATGCCCAGAGTATAGTCAATGCTCAATCCAGATAGCGGGGTTGCATTTAGCTGGGCACTTCCAATATAGCGCGTGATTTCTTGCGTGAAATCATATTGATCAATGACTTCGAGGGGGTTGGCGAGAATGCCGTCGTCCGGATAAGTACCGGTCTCGGGGTCGGGCGTGAGATTATAGGTATTGGGACCAAAAATAAAACCCGTCATCGCGCCGTAGTTCGAATTTAGCCCGCCGTTGGGGATGTCATTGCTTTTGCTAAATACGAAATTTCCTCCCACAGATAAGGCCAACCAGTTCGACAAATTCTGGTCGATGCGCGTTCGGGCACTGATCCGCCGAAACAATGTGTTTTCAATCACGCCTTGATCGGCGAGATAGGACCCGGAGGCAAAATAACGGGTATTGCCAGACCCTCCCGATATCGACGCATAGTGCTCCATTCCCGCGGCGCGTCTAAATATGAAGTCCTGATGGTCAAAGCGTTGCACATCGGAGCCATCGGGATTTTTATTTCCCCTATTATCAACGGTTGCCCGATTTACAGGCAGTGTTTTGCGTATTTTTGACGTTGAGAGACCATAGGTATAGTTTATGCGGGGCTTGCCCTGAGTGCCGCGTTTTGTAAATATTTGCACGACGCCGTTGTTTGCACGCGATCCGTAAAGGGCTGCTGCTGCTGCGCCTTTTACAATTTCAATGCGTTCTACGTCGTTTGGGTTGAGATCGATGAGGCGGTTTTGCGACCCACCGCCGAGGCGGATGAGTTCTGGTGAGTCGTTGTTCACAATGACACCATCTACCACATAGAGGGGATCGGCATCGCCCAGGACGGTACCGGTTCCGCGCAATCGGATGGTTACGCCACCGCCGGGATTACCCGAATTTTGTTGAATGAGCGCACCGGCTAATTTACCGGTCAGCGCTTTGTCGAGGGATGTGGCACCAGTCGATTCCAATTGGCGAACGGTCAGGGTGGAGATGGCATTTCCCAGTTGTTTTTTGCTGGCTGCAACGGAAAGACCTGTGACGACGATTTCATCGAATTGCAAGACATCTACGGCGAGTTGAAAAGAGACTTCCGCAAGGCCGCTGTTTTGGCGAATGGTTTGTCTGGCGGATTTATAGCCCACATAACGCGCTTCGATGGTGGTTTCCGCTTCTGGCTCTGACAAATACAGCGCGAAATTGCCCTGTCCATCGGTGTTCGTGCCAGTTGTTGTGCCGACAACAATGATATTGGCATTGGGCAAGCCCTCGCCTCGCTCGTCGGTGACTGTGCCTTTGATGGTGAGTTGGGCAAAGGCCGAAATGGGGATGCTGAGAGAGAGGCAAAGAACGAAAAATAGTCGAGATGACATGTGCATTTCTCCTTATATTTGGCTGAAAAGTAACTAATTGTTGGGTGGCTGTCACGGTGTTTTTTATTTGCTCAAAGTTGTAATTTTTTTGAAATTCAGAGGATGTCACAAAGAGAATATCACAAAAGGAGAAAGTACCATGAGTGAGTCGAGTAGCGATCCGAGATATACGATGGGGCGCAGTGAGGGGGAGACGGAGCGTTTGATTCAGCAGTCACAACTCTACGAGGCTGTGACGCTGCGTTTTTTTCAGGAGGCGGGTCTGGTTAGCGGGATGCGGGTTCTCGATGTGGGTAGCGGTGCCGGAGATGTTGCGATGGCGGCAGCTGAGTTGGTCGGGGCAGAGGGGGAAGTCGTGGGTGTGGATGTCAATGCGGCGATTCTCGAGACAGCCCAGGCGAGGGTTAGCGAACTGGGTTTTGAAAATATTCAGTTCATAGCGGGGGATGCCCGAACTCTGGATGTGGGGGGAGACTTTGACGCGGTGGTCGGGCGCCTCGTTCTCATGTATATGTCTGATCCCGCGGATGCTTTGAAACAACTCACAAGACACTTGCGCCCGGGGGGTATTGTCGCCTTTCAGGAGGTGGATTTTACGCCTTATGTATCGATTTCTCGTTCAGATACGCCGCTTATGAACAAGCTGGTTGAATGGGGAATTGCAGTGTTTCAACATTCAGGGGCGCATACTGAAATGGGCATGGATCTCCATCGCACGTTTTTGGATGCCGGTTTATCTGCGCCTATTTTGCATTTTGTGGCGCCATTGGGGGGCGCGGAATCGTGGGCCGGGTACGATTTTATTGCCAACGCCTTTCGCAGTCTGGTCCCGCTTATGGAGGAGTTTGGAATTGCGACTGCTGAAGAGGTCGATGTGGATACACTATCAGATCGGATTCGGGAAGAGACCAGGGTGTCGAAACGCCCGCTTCTCTTGCCGCCGCATGTGACTGCGTGGGCACGGCTTGAGACGTAGAGTGTCAGGAGGTTTTTGTGTTGCGAGGTTTTTTTTGTGTGTTTGCGATGGGGTTGGTGTGGGGCTGTGGCGGCGAGCAGGTGATGCAGTCGCAGATGGTAGAGGGAGAGGAGCAGGTTGGACGTCCGCTGAGTAAGTTGGCTGTGCAGACGAGTGCGTCGCATGCTGTGGTGGCGGCGACTGTGCTTCGGGACGGCGCACCTGTGATTTGGGCGAAGGTGGATTTTTCGCGTTCTATTGCAGGGCAGGTGGCAGATTATCAGTGGTCGGGGGTGACGAATGAGAATGGTCGGGCGCGTGTGGAGATTGCATCGGGCGATGTGACGGGTTATTATCAAGCGCGTGCGTCGATAGATGGGAGAGAGATCGGTTCATGGTCGAGTATTCCGATCAATGGCGGGTATGAAGTGATGCTCAATTTGCCCATTGGTGGAAGGATGCGTGTGATGGGTTCCCCCATGCGGATACCGCAACCCGGGGATGCAATCAAAATCGGCTTTATATATGGCACATACCGAAAAAATAGTCTGGATGGGGCGACTCTGGCGGCTCTCCAATTCAACGAAGAGGGGGGTGTGCGCGGTGTGCCCATAGAACTCATCGATGGCGGTGTACCCATAGAACAACTCGCTGAAAAAAATATAAGTGAGACCGAATACGTTGCAGCACTGGCAGAGAAATTGATTACTCAGGAGAAGGTATTGGCAATTGTTGGCCCTAACCGCTCGAGCCAGGCAGTTATTGTCGGGGAAATTGCACAACGCTATGGGATACCAATGATGACGACCAATGCGACCAATCCAATCGTCACTGCTGCGGGTGATTTTGTGTTTATGGCGGCTTTTACAGACGATTTTCAGGGCAAGGTGATGGCTGAATTTGCCATTCAAGAGTTGGGTGCGGGTCGCGTTGCGGTGCTCACGGAGCGTGGAAGTATTTATTCGGAGGGCTTATCGCAGACCTTTGTGGATAATTTTGGCGCGCTTGGGGGTCATGTTGCGGCGCATCAATTCTACATGTCGGGGGAGACCGATTTTGCCTCGCAACTGATCGCTGTCACCTCATCTATGCCAGATGTGGTCTTTATTCCCGGTTCCGTTGTCGATATTCCATTGCTGGTTCAGCAGGCGAGACAAAATTTTGGCCTGACAGCGACTTTTCTCGGAGGCGATTCATGGCATAATGCAGAGTTGCTTACCACGAGTAGCGCGTTTATTGAGGGAAGTTTTTTTAGCGGTTTTTTTTCGTCTCAAGTCGCACCGGGCGATTTGAGTGAAGACGCCCACCGTTTTATTGATGCGTACACGGCGATGTTTGGCGTCGCGCCCGACGGATCGGCTGCACTGGGGTATGATGCCCTGAGGTTGGTAGTCCAAGCGATGCGTCGCACCGATGCGTTGACGCCAATGGCGATTCGCGATGAGATTGCGGCGACAAGGGACTACAGTGGGGCAACGTTTATCTCTGGCTATGACGAAAACCGACATACGACCAAGAGTGCGGTTATCAACCGCATTGTCAATGGGGCGATAGAGTTCTATAAGTTGATAGAGCCGTGATGTTTTAATTTTAAATGAAACACTGGAGGGATCACGATGACCCGATCTGAACTCGCTCATCGCATTTATCAGACTTCTCATTTGACTGGACAATTTACGCTTCGCTCAGGTGCGATTGCGACAGAGTATTTCGACAAGTATCAGTTTGAAACCCGCCCCGAACTGCTCTGCGAACTCGCCGCGCATCTCCAGCCTCTGATTCCCAAGGATACAGATGTTCTCGCGGGTCTCGAACTCGGTGGCGTACCCCTTGCGACTATGCTTTCTCAGTTGTCCGGGTTGCCCACGTGTTTTGTGCGAAAAGAGGCCAAAACTTACGGTACTTGCAAACTGGCTGAAGGTGTTGACATATCTGGCAAGAATCTGCTGGTGGTTGAAGATGTGGTCACTTCTGGCGGGCAGGTTGTTCTTTCCACTCAGGATCTTCGCAACCTGGGCGCGCGCGTTTCACAGGCGATATGTGTGATTGACCGCGAGTCCGGTGGCACAGAGAATCTCGCCAAAGAGGGTATTGAACTTTGCGCGCTGTTTCGGATGAGTGAACTGACGTGACGGTGGGCGCGGAACTTATGAATACCTTTCAAAGGATTGCGGCAGCCCTATCGGCGTATCAGCCCAGTATTCGTTCGGAGACGGATAAAACACAGGCGGCTGTTGCTGCGGTTTTTCATCCGCGGCGGGATGATCTCTATCTTCTCTTTATCGAGCGTGCCACACATCCGACAGACCCATGGTCGGGGCATATCGCTTTTCCCGGTGGGACAGCCGAACCCGATGATTCGGATCTCAAATACACGGCTGAACGCGAGACCCGCGAGGAACTCGGTCTCGATCTGAGCAACGCGCAGTATCTCGGTCGTTTGGACGATGTCACGGGTGCGACGCTGCCCATCCAGGTGGCCTGTTTTGTTTATGCGATTTTTGAAGGCGTTGAAGTTGCGCCCAATGACGAGGTACGCGATGTTTTTTGGACGCCTTTTGCACATTTCGCCGATTCCACGCGGTGGCAGAGGCTCAATCTCGAAGGTTGGCACAATATGCCGGCTATTGATTTGCTCGGTGCCAATCGTCCCGTGCTTTGGGGGCTGACCTATCGCATGGTCGCGCAAATGGCGGGGTTTGCGGGTGTTGATTTGCCCGAAAGGCTATAGAAGTTCGCGTTTTCCAAAATTTGAATTGTTCATTAAGCCGAGGAAAATAATGACTGAACTGAAACAAAGAGCAATACCAGATTGCGTTGAAATATTCCGCGGTGGACAAAAAGATCCCATTCTTGTTCAGCGCGCCAGAGCCGATACCCGCGCCTATATTCATCCCATTGTGGCGCCCGACGGCAATGGCATTCTCACTGAAGATACCCCTTCGCACCATCCCTGGCAGCACGGTCTTTATGTGGGTCTCAACGAGGTCAACGGGGTTGGGTTCTGGACAGAGGGATTACAGGAGCGGCGCAAAGATCAGGATGGGACCTTTCACCCCGACCCGATTAGCAATGCAGGTGTGCATAATAACACTGCTACCTGGACTGTTACCAGCGGATGGCGAGATCCCGATGGTGCGCCTATGCTCACCGAAATACAGGCCTGGTCTTTCAACGATCAGGGCGATACGTACGATATCGATATCACATGGTCCCTTACCGCATCAATTGATCTTACCTTTGGAGAATACGCCTACGGTGGTCTCTTTCTTCGAATGCCTTATAAAAGAGATCTCGGTGGCGAGGCCATCAACAGTGAGGGTCAGACCAATCGCGACGCTGAAGGACAACGCGCACAATGGGTTTCTGTTTCCATTCCCATCGAAGGTCGCACTGACTGGGCAGGCATCGCGATGATGGATCATCCCACCAATCCCGAATACCCCAATCCCTGGCGCGTTGACGGGCAACTCGGCATTGTGCCCAGCCGCTGTATTGCTGGTCCCTGGATGCTGGCACAGGGAGAGACGACCGCAAGCAGGTATCGGTTGTTTATTTTTTGTGGTAGAACGGATACTTCGCGTGTTGAAGAGAATTGGGCCAGTTTTTCCGCGCAGTAAATGATGTGCGTTCTCATTCTACGATTCAGAGAGACTGTTTTAAAACTCATTTTGCCCCTTCTCGGCGATGCGCTATTGCCCTGTCATTCTGAGCGGAGCGCAGCGGAGTCGAAGAATCTGCTACTAAAATAGGTGGAAAAGATGCTTCGGCTACGCTCAGCATGACAAAACGCCGGACATGCCTAACATCAGGTATTAATTTTAAAATAGCTTCTGAGTCTGTTTTCTGCGCCATACAAGCTATAGATTTTCTGTACCTGATCCAATTCTCTTTCTACAATTTTTACGGTGAGTGGCCGGGGGGCAAGGAGTGAGAGGAGTCCCGGTCGCCCGATATGTCGAGAGATGTAGGGTACGACGCCTTCCTGCCGGTAGCGCTGCTGGTGGTGTGGCTCAATTCCCCCTCTGGAACCGAGGATAATTTCGGATATTCGGTTGTCCAGGATCGCCGCGTACAGGGCGATGTCATCGATGTATCCATAGCACGCTGCCTGATGAATACCCCTCTGTTTCAGGAGGTCCAGTGCTTCGATTACGTGCTGTACGTTGGTTGTTGTCGATGGTTCTCCCAGTAGCATGCCGCTGTCGTCCATGCCGACGCTATCGAGGGCCAGGACGGTTGTGCCAGAAGCTATCAGGTGCCGCACTTCACCTGTTTGCAGAGCGCCCTGTTTGGTACGGCTCTGGTGGAGATAGAGGGCTGTATTTTTTGATGCATCCTTTGGCGTCAATAGAAAGGATGAGAGGCCGAGGGCGCCGTAGCGAATTTCTTCTCCAGTGAATTCATCTTCTTCGAATGTTCGGATGGTTTCGGGTGAGATGCGCGGTCTGTTTTCGGGTACTGCGAGGATTTTTGCCACTGTGTCCCGGAGGGCTATCTGCTCGCGTTTCCAATTTTCCAGTTCCTGCGGTATTTCCAACTCGGGCGGTAATCCTTTCAAGATGGATGCCATCCAGCCCCGCATCGCGAACTCCGGTGCTTCATAGCCTTTCGGCGGCAAGCAGGCGAGTTCGTCGGTCGGTACTGGTGCCACATCTATATCGACGACCGCGGTTCCAGCATAGTGCTTGTGGCTCTTATAACCTGATTCAATATCGATTTCGTTTGTATCTGTCCAGTCTCCCAGATAGACTTCTGGCAGGCGTTGTACTGCTTCTGCGTCGAATTTCGGCATGCCCAGATGCTTTTCTACCCAGGCGAAGGCGGGTTTGTTGAGGAAGTAAGGCCGGTGGCCGCCTTTAGGGGTGATGTCGATGTCGAACCGGTCTGCAGCGTCGCAAATGTCATAGACCCGTTGTACTTGTTGGCAGGTTTCCAGTAGTCCACGATACGCATGGGGAGGATAGTCCCATTCTCCGGCGAGGATGAGTGTGGCACATCGGGGGGCACCCATCGCGATTTGTTCCGGCATATCGACATGGTGCTTGAGGCGATAGGGACGCCATTCGCAACTCAGGTCGCCGACGATGTAGTCAAAATGGGTTACCCAGGAGGCGGGCAGGCTGAGGGCCAGGCGGTCGTCCGTGCAGAGGACGTTCATGGTGATGGTGCAGCCGAGAGAGTGGCCCACACAGCCGATTCGATCGGTATCTACTTCGGGACGGATGCAGAGGTAGTCGATGCCGCGGGTGATGTCGTAGGTCATTTTGCCGATGACGGAGCGGCCCACTTCAAAGCACCGATCGATCCTGAAGTCCAGACGGTGACCGCGTATTCCCGGGCGGTTTTCTTCGTCCCGTTCTTCTTCGCCCACAGGGTCGGGGATCAGGCAGATGATGCCCGCTTTGGCGTAGATCTGGCCCGCGTAGTGGTTGTAGAACGCGCTTTTGCTTCCGCCGTGTCCGCTGGGAAAGATGAGGGCCGGGACCGGAAAGGTTACGCCTTTTGGCAGGAAGAGGTGGGCGGGTACAGAGGATCCCGGTTCGGCGTCGTAGATGACTTTTTCGATGGTGAAGTCGTCTCTTTCGATTTTCCCGACTGTGCGGGGACAGAGGGGGCTGCTGGTTTCGGGGAAGTCGAAGATTGCGCGGAGGATGGGGCGCAGTTTGGCGGTGTGAGTTTCCCATTCTTCCCGGGTGCGGGGGAAGGCGTCGCTGATCCGCTGTTCGGGGAGTGCTGCGAGTTTTTCCCGCAGGTAGGTCACGTATTGAGCCTGTACTTTTGCGTGGTCGGGATGTCTTTGTATGTTCATGGTGATCACCTTTCGAGGAAGAAGTTCCGGGAACAAGAAAGTGGGATGTAACCCCCGGGGCAATCAAAAAATGATTGCTTCCGATTTGGTTTCTGCTTGATTTATTTTTCTGGGATCGCGACTTTAGGAGATGAGGGCGATACTGGTTTTTAATACTAATTTGAGAAGGATTATTCGATATGGCAGAACGCAAGAAGTTGTTGATTACAGGGGCAGCGGGCAAGATTGGGACGGCGCTGCGAAAACATCTGCGACACCGGTACGATTTTCGGTTGATGTTTCATTCTCAGATTCCGGACGATGTGGATGAGAAGGACGAGGTGGTGGTTTCGGATATTTCCAATTTTGAGGCTATGGTGGAGGCTACCGCCGGGGTGGATGCAATTGCCCATTTGGCTCTTTTCAGAACCTGGCAGGGGATGCCGAATGCACAGAGGGCACAGGTGACGTTTGATGTGGATATGAAGGGGACGTACAATATCTACGAGGCAGCGCGGATTAATCGGGTGCCAACGGTGGTCTATGCGAGTACGAATCATGTGACTGGTATGAACGAGAAGGAGGGCATTCGTTCGATGCCGGACAAACCCGTGCGTCCGGATGGGATTTACGGGGCTGGCAAGGCGTTTGGAGAGGCTCTGGGACGGTTTTACGCCGATCAGTACGGGATCCGGGTGTTCTGTTTGCGGATTGCCAATTTCAACGGGCTGGATGAACCGGGGCGGGATTATGAGCCGGGACAGTCCCGCTGGTTTAGTCCTCGGGATATCGCTCAGATGACCTGGCGGTGTATTGAGGTAGAAGATTTGAAGTTTGAGATTTTCTACGGGGTGTCTCGAGGTGGTGAGGAGAAGTGGGATTTGTCCAATGCGCGGGAGTTGATAGGGTTCGAGCCAGAGGACGATGGTTCTTTGCCAGAATACCGGGCGAAGTATAAAAAAGCACGAATAGACGAATAGACGAACCCCGCTCCCCTACCCACAATCACTACAAGCTTCGATTAGTAGATTCGTAATAGGAGGAATCGAGTGACTGACGAAGAGAGATACTTGTTCGATTTGCAGGGCTATCTGGTGCTCCGCGGCGTGCTGACGCAGGAGGAGGTAGATGAACTGAACGAGGTTTCGGATCGGGTGTATCCCAGGGATTACTCGGATGGCAACGATTCCAAGGGGCGCCGCGGTATTCGCAATGTCCGCTATGTTTCTCGTTGGGATCCAGCTTGCCAGCGGTTGCTTGATCACTCGAGAATTGTGCCGATTCTGGCGGAGTTTCTCGGTCCCAAATTCCGCATTGACCACGATTATGCCATGTTTATGAACGCTGGTAGCGACAGCGGGAATCTGCACGGTCTGCCGGAACTGGGTACGCATCGGTACTTCCACTATCTGGATGGGCAGGTGCGGACGGGTCTAACTGTCGTGACTTTTATGCTGGCTCCAGCCAGGGCAGGAGATGGTGGGTTTGTATGTATTCCGGGTAGCCACAAGGGCAATTTTCCTCAGAATTTGCCAGAGGATGTGCGTACGCTGAAGAGGGTGCCGCCCTATGTGGTACAGCCCGAGGTGGATGCAGGCGATGCGGTCATTTTTACCGAGGCGTTGACCCACGGAACGAAGGGTTGGCGCGGTACCCACGAACGGCGTGCTTTTCTCTACAAATTCAATCCGGGACACATGGCCAACCATCAGGCGTCCTACGACCCGGCGAACTATTTCGAACCCACGCCACAGCAACGACGGATTATGGGTGCCCCGGCGGTTGGCAGTCGGCCCAATGTGATCGCTCCGGGCTCTACCTGACAGGTGCTGCGTTGAAATAGTCCTCATTTCCAAAATGGGGAAACATTCCGAATCCCGTTTCCCTGTCTCGCTGTTCCCACACCAGGCCGGTTTCGCAATAGCTCAGCGATCCGTGCGCTGGTGGTGAAAACTCGGGGTGTCCCAGTAAGTCGCTTCTGAACCAGACGCTCCGGTGTTGAAAACAAACTCCCTTTTCCAAATTTTCCCGCATAAATTCCACGATGTGAGGAAAGGTGCGCTGGAATTCTGTACCCCGCCCGTATTCGATATGTGTTTTTAGATTCTTCCCCGCGACCTGTATTTCTCCCATTGACATTGGTATCCAGTTTTCTATAAATAGCGCGTCGGTATTCGGATCTACCACTACCCACTTGCGTAGGTGATCGAACCAGACTTCCGCTACAAAATGTCCGTTGAAGCTGTTCACCGCTTCTGTCAAGACCGCACATCGGGCTGGAATGCCGATAGCTTGCGCGCAACTCACAAATGCCGCTGCGTAGTGTACACACATTGCCACTGGCCGTTTTCCATTGTGTCCAATCTGTCCCGGAGCCCAGGCCAACAGGGTTTCGGCATCCCACGGCGCGTACTGTTCTGCTCTTGCCGAACTGGTGTGTTCCCAACTGGATGCCAGCCAGGCCGATAGTGCGCGTACTCGTTTGATTAGCGGTCCTTCATCGCGTGCAGCAGGCGGCAGTATTTGTCTCAGGGATTCAAATCTGGGTGAATCCGCGTTTTCCCATATCATAGGGGGCGGTGGGGGATCTTCTCCTTCAGCCAATCTGACCCGAATGACGTATTCACCCAGGACTGCGTTCAAATATCCCATTCGCTCGCTGCGCCAGGTCTGCCCGCCATCATCGCTTACCGCGCTATCCGGCGCGGGATGTCCCGCTTCCATTGCAAGTGACCAGCCTGCCATTGCCGTGTGGTCGGTCCACAGTTCAAAGGTGTTCTCGCCTTCTTTCAGTTCTGACACCGATATTTCATACCATGAATAGGATCCGGGTCGCATTGGTTTTAGCGCGGCAACTTCCGTACCATTCACCGCCACCCGCAAGGGTGCGTTGTTTTCCGGATAGGGGCGGGCGAGAATATAAACCACCCCCGGCGCATTCGTCGTGGGCAAGATGAGCGTTTTGCGCGCCCGCCGAAAGATCGTTAATTCTTCGCAGAGAGACGGCATCACTCGTCCCTCTTCGCTGTAGTATAATCGGCTCATGTGAATATCTCAGAAAAACAGGCTGTAGATCACTTAAAAGGCGGGAGAGCATAGGAGGGCTGGAAGGCAAAGCGCTTCAGTCCCAGGTGCAGGCGTGCCTGAGCACCTGCACCCAGATGTACCTGGAGATATTTGCCGTTCACTTCGACGGACTGGTCCGCGTCTTCACGGGTTTCGAGGCGGGCCTGGGTAAAGCAGTGCTCGCCAAAGGAACCGGCCTGGAGCAGTACGGCTCGGCTCTCCACCGGATCGGTATTTACCAGCGATACACTGACCTGGTCGGCGCTGACCCGGTCAACCAGAGCCGCGATGTGTTCGGGCAGTCCCGGGCGGTGGCGTTGCGGGTCAAAA
Organism: Gemmatimonadota bacterium; assembly: GCA_009838845.1. Lineage (NCBI taxonomy): Bacteria > Pseudomonadati > Gemmatimonadota > Gemmatimonadota bacterium. The sequence continues at coordinate 34,298 of VXRD01000117.1, forward strand.
TAGCGCAGGTGGGCCTGTAGCATGCCGCCGTTGTATATGGCCGCAGGCGTGCCCATGGCCATTTGGATGAGGGCTTCGGGTAGCACTGGATTGAGTTTCTGGAAGTGGTAGCATTCGCGCGTTTCCGGGTCGCTGTCATCGCTTTCCAAACGCTCCAGGCTGCGGCAGATGCTGGAATAGGTCGAGTCGAAGACCTGGTCGAGGTAGGCGGGATTTTTGCCTTCGGTAAAGGCGAACCAGGCTTTTGGGGGGCAGATACCGGCCTTGGCAGCGCCCCAGTCGGGTGGCAGGCCCACAAAGCCTTCGCGCCCCGGGAAGATCTCATCGAGACGGGCCAGGTCCTCGGCGCTCTGGCTCAGGTAGTACAGGTGGATGTACAAATGGGGATCGGGGGGGCGGAAGTCGAACCAGCCGCGGTCACCGCGCCGTGCCGGTACCCGGAATTGGCCGTTCTCTTCGCGCCGGTTTTCCCAGAGCATATCGAGTTGTGAGCGGGCCAGGTCCAGATGCGACATGTCGCCGGTCATGAGCAGGGCGCAACTGCCAGCCACGAGGGACGGCTCGACAATATTGCGCGCGCCATGCGGCCAGCGCCAGCCGTAGTACCCGCCCCACCACTTGCCGTCCATCAACTCGCCGATGATGCCGTTGGGACCGATATTGTCGGGCATGATGCCATCATTGGCGGCGCAGCGAGCTTCCCAGGCTTGCAAATAATCCAGTACCCACTGCCGGTACTTGTCTTCGCCTGTGTAGAGGTACGCGTTGGTAATCAGGCTGGTGGCACTCAGGTTGAGGGGCACGTCGCCGCGGGTCATGCGTTGATTGATCTGGTCGAGTACCCGGGCGAAGACCCGGTCGTCGGTCCAATCGACTTTGAAGAGCGGGTCAGAACGGTCAGCACCTTCTATGTCTTCATACGGAGCGAGGTACCCGGAGAGAATGGGGCGGTGGTATTCCCAATCGGTCCGGGTGGTTACAAAGCGAGGTCCTTTGCTGCCGTTGAGGGGCGAGCGGATCATGCAGTGCTGGGTATCCCAGTTGGGTGCCAGCGGATCCTCGCCAGTGTACATGGCGGCATAGCGCAGGGCGCGGGTGCGGTCAATGTGGTTTTTGGGGTCGGCCATGGCCAGATAGTAGATGTAGGTATAGCTCTCGGAGTGGTGGAACCAGTCGAAGCCTGTGACGAATTCCCGATCCACTGTGCCGTAGTTGGCGTATTGATAGGTGATGGCGTCCCACTCTTTGCGGGCGATCCTGTGGATGTGATCGCCACCGCCCAGCAGATAGAAGAGGGGGAATGAGAGGAAGGCCTCATAGCCGTTGTCTGTGCCGTCCATGCTCGTCCAAACCGTGCGCTGGATCAGGGTGCCGTCCGGGCGGGTGCTGTGTTCGACAAAAGGGTGGGCAGCGCGGTCCATTATCGCTATTAGTTGGCGCTGGCGCACAGCCCAGTCGGGTGGTTGTTGGCGCGTTTTTGCAGTGAGTATTGCACAGGTCATTTTACTGTCTTTCGGGGTAAAGTTTGATGCTTTCTGCTCGCGTGTCGTTGGCATGGTAAAATAAAGATACCATATTTTTTATCAAACGCTAAATTACACTCTGTTTGGTCAAGCTGTTCGACCAGTATGTGCGTTACACTTCTACGGGAGGTATGTATGAGCAATGATCACGAAGACAGAGCATCGCGTATTCGCGTTACGGGGTTGACTGCGATACCGATTGGCGTGAAGGGATATGTCAAGATCGAGACGAATGTCGGGATTACGGGTTGGGGTGAGATCAATAATATGGAGACAAGGGTGACCTGCGCGCTTGCAGAGTCGCTTTCCGAGTTGATTATTGGAGAGAATCCCACGCGTACGGAACATCTCTGGCAGCGGATGTTCCGCGCACATCGCAATATCCGCAACGGCGGTTTGATGGTTCACACGATTTCCGCAATTGATATGGCGCTGTGGGATATCTGTGGCAAGCTGCACGGGGTTCCGGTGTATCGCCTGTTGGGTGGTCCGTGTCGGGATAAGATATGGATGTATCCAAGTCCAAAGGCGATTAAGACCGGGCCGGGTGGTGCCCAGTATTTTGCGGGTACGCCTGCCGAGATTGAGGCAATTGTTCAGAAGATTAAAGATGCGAGGGAGAAGGTGGGACACGACGGTGCCGTGATGTTCGATGCACATAGCTGTTTGCCACCACCTCTGGTCAGGCAGTTTGCGGGCTATTTGAAGTCCGATGATTTGCTGTTTTTGGAAGAGGCGTGGGTGCCGGGAAATATAGAGAATATGAAGAAGGTTCGCGAGATGGTGCCGGTGCCCCTTGCGACGGGTGAGCGGGATCGAACGATCTGGGAGGTGCGGGAGATTTTGGAGGCGCAGGTGATTGATGTGCTTCAGCCGGATTGCGGTCACGGTGGGGGGATTACCCAGATGAAGAAGGTGGCTGCGCTCGCCGAAGCGCATTTTGTTCCCATTGCACCGCATTGCACGATGTCTCACCTGGGTTTGACGGCGAGCCTGCATGTGGCGGCGTCGGTGCCGATGTTTTTGATTCACGAGGGGTACGCGGGTGTGCTTCCCGAAGATGTGGCGATTAAGACCTGGGAAATGGATGACGAAGGTTATGTTTCTTTGCCCGAGGGACCCGGGCTGGGCGTTGAGGTCAATGAAGCGCGCGCAATTGAAGTGGGTAAGAGTCCAGCGCGTCCATTCGAGTGGCCGAATGCGAGGCTCCGGGATGGGGCGGTGTCAGATTATTGATAGAGGAGCAGGCTGATGAATACGGATGCGAGGAAGATCTACGACGAGGCGATTGTGATAGATGGCCTGAGCATTAGCAACTGGGAGAGCGATGCGGTGTTCAGGCGTTTGCGAGCTGGCAATATCACCGCTATCAATGCCACGGTGGCTACGTGGGAAAATTTTTTGCAGACGATGGCGCATCTATCGGTGTGGATGCGGCGCTTTCGCGAGCGCGATGACATTTTGCAGGTGAAAGAGACGGCTGATATTTATGCCGCCAAAGAGCAGGGGAAGACTGGGATTATTCTCAGTTTTCAGAATGCCTCGCCCATAGAAAACGAACTGGATCGCCTGGGGCTGTTTCTCGCTCTCGGCGTGCGGGTGATTCAACTGACCTATCACGAGACCAATTTGCTGGGTAGCGGTTGCTGGGAGCGAACCGATGGCGGTCTGAGTAATTTTGGCGTGGATGCGGTGCGCGAAATGAACCGGCTCGGTATTGTTATTGACCTGTCGCATGTCGGTCCGAAAACGACGATGGACGCTATTGAGATGTCCGAGCAGCCAGTCGCCATTACCCATGCCAATGCGCGCAGTTTTTGCAATCATCCGCGGAATAAGGAAGAGGATGCGCTCAAGCTTCTGGCCGAAAAGGGGGGCGTTGTGGGTGCCACATCTTATGCCCATTTTCTTCCCAAAGGATTCGATTCGACTGTCGAGGATTTCGTCGATGCTATCGACGATATGGTGGAGCGGGTCGGTGTTGATCATGTGGCTATTGGGACGGATTCCACACACGATCAGCCGCTCGAGTTCTGGCATTATATCGGTTCGCAGCAGGGTACGAAGTTTCCCTCGACTTTTGCCGATGGCTCGGTGCCATATACCGAACTGAGCTTTCAACCAAAGGGGATTGATAGCCCGGCAGAGTTTCCCAATCTGGCTGAGGCACTCGTCAATCGCGGGTACAGTGCCGAGGATATCACCAAACTTTTGGGTGGAAATTGGATGAATCTGTTCGAGCGGGTGTGGAATGTTTGAAGTAGCATAAGATCGAGGGTTTTTCGATTCTAATAACAGGAGAAGGACATGATCGACAATATCCACAAAATTGCCCTGGTCAGCGACGATATCGAAGGCGCCGTGCGATTTTATACCCGGACTCTGGGCCTGGTGGAAATTGAGCGCTTTCACAACGAGGATGACGAGGATTTCGTCTTTTTGCAGGCCGGAGATATCATTCTGGAACTGATGCCCCAAAAGACCATGGACGCAGAAGTGGGCTTTCACCACATATCCTTTAAGGTCGATAGCGTTGACGACAGCGCCCGGGAACTCGAGGACAAGGGCGTGGATATTGCCGTGGAGCCTTTCGACGCCGAAGGAGCCGACATCCGGCTGAGTTTTTTCAAGGGGCCGAATGATGTGCTCCTGCAATTGTTTCGGCGCGAATCCGATCACATCTGAATTGAGAGGTTTGCTATGAAAGTGGGTGTGTATTCTTCGATGTTCGGGAATGATGATCCGCCGCGCCTGGAGAGTGTGGAAAGCTATATCCAACTGGCGTACCAATTGAAGCTGGATGTGATCGATTTCCACAGCGGGCGCGGATTCCAATCGAAGCAACCGGCGTACTTGCTCGAGGTGAAGATGCAATGTCTCCGGTACGGGCTGTCAATCGGGTACCTGGCTTCGGGTGGGCATTTTGTGGGGTCTGATGCGGATCTGGCTGAGAAACTGGTCCAGGCGAGAGCAGATGTGGATACGGCGGCGTTTATAGGTGCGCCCATGATCCGGCTGTTTTGTGGGCCTCCGCTGGAAGATGCCGAAGCGCAGAGGCGGGAAATCCGGTGTTTTCAGGATGCGGCCGATTATGCCGCAGAGAAGGGGATTGCTGTAGGGCTGCAGAACCATCCTTCTACAGGGGAAGATGTGCTGCGGATTCTGGAACAGACAGATCGGGACAATTTTACGCTTATTATGGATACTGGACAGTGGGTCGGATCGCCCGCGCGGAACCATGGAGTGCCGGATCCAGAGGTGGATATCTATGCGTTTATGGAACAGACGGCGCCATATACGTCCCACGTTCGGGCCAAGTTTTACAAGATCGATACGGGGGAGGAGGCGTGGCTGGATTATCCGCGGATTATTCAGATTCTGAAGAATGTGGACTTCAACGGCACGGTTTCGGTGGTCTTTGAAGGCAAGGATTTGAATGCGTGCGACGATACAGAGGTGATCCGACTGGCGGTTGCCCACCTGCGGGCGGTGATTGCAGGTGGGGATTGAATATTCTTTAATACTTTTCTCCATATCTTTCGATCAGGTCTTCATTCCATTCAATGCCGAGGCCGGGCGCGTCGTTCATAATGACATGTCCGTCTTTAAATTCTAAATCGCCTACCATATCTGTGCTGAAGTTTCGCAGGTAATTTTCCACTACCAGTCCATTATCTACTGCGGCGACTAAGACGCAACCCAGGGCTCCCTGCCCATGCGGGGCCATTTGCAGGTGATGGGCGCTGGCCATGGCCGCAATTTTCATCCATTCACTGATTCCGCCACAGTTGTTTGGATCGGCCTGGACGATGCGTACACCGCCGCGTTCGATCAGGTCGCGAAATCCCCAGCGCGTGGCTTCGTTTTCTCCACTGGCAACCGGATAGTCCAGTGCCTCGGCGACGAGTGCCGAGCCTTCGAGATCATCCGGGCGCACGGGTTCTTCATACCAGTAGGGGTCGTAGGCTTCGATCATGCGTCCAAATCGAATTGCGGTATGCGCGTCCCAGGCATTGTTCGCGTCGATCATCAGGGCGATGTCGTCGCCTATGGCTTTGCGTACGGCATGCACTCGTTCTGCGTCTTCTTTCAATGTGATGCCGGGCCATCCCACTTTCATTTTTACTGCTTGAAACCCCTGGCTTACATAGGTTGTCATTTCTTCGCAGAGTTCTGGTATTCCTTTGCCCTCTTCGTAATATCCACCTGCGGCATAGGCCCACAGTTTGTTTTGTACGCCGCCGAGCAATTTCCACACGGGTTGATTGAATGCTTTGCCTTTTAAGTCCCAGAGGGCGTTGTCGGCTGCGCTGATTGCGTTGATGTATTCGCCTTTGGCTATGGGTTTGCGCGTGCCGCCCATGAATAGTTTTTCCCACAAATACGCGATTCGCATGGGATCTTCGCCGATCAATTTTTCTTTTAGGGTGTTCAGTTTTGTCCGCACGGATCCCGAACACATGGTCATGCCTGTGAGGTCCTCATTTGTATAGATCTCCAATCTGGCGCGGGACTTGGAGCGCGTGGTGACAATCGAGTTCCAGAATGGTTTCTCCAGGTGTTGTTTTACAACTGTCATTTTGATATCTGTGATTTTCATTGTGGTCTCCTGTTAATAAAACTCTGAAGATATGGTGGTTTTGCCGCAGCAATATAAAGTGCATCCCGAGCGCGACAATGGAAATCTCACCTGTTCTGGTATTGCTTGTGCTGTTCTGGGTGCGAGGTTATCATACTTCACAATGGATTTTTTTGAGGACAAATTGCCAAGGAGGTCAGGGGTATGAAAAAGAGATCTATTACAGCAACCCCATCCGAAATTATCGTCGAGCAACTCGCCGCGCTGGGCGTGCAGTATGTGTTCAATAATTCTGGGTCTCGGGAGGCTCTCTTTTTTGACGCGCTCCACATAAATCCCAATGTTCACGGTATTCTGGCACTTCACGAGGGTAGTGTGGCCGCGATGGCAGGGGGATATACGCAGGGGAATCTCGATCCGGCTGTGATGGTCGTCCATCTGGGTGCCGGGTTGGCACAGTGCTTGGGACAGTTGATCAATGTCTGGAGTGGAAGCCTGCCCGTGGTGGTGCTCACGTTTGCGGGGGATACGGGGAGTTATGGAGACAGGGTGGGTCTGGATTTGACGCATAATGTGGGGCCGACTTCGATTGCAGAGCCTTTTACCAAGGCGAGCTGGACGGTGATTGAATCGGATGGCTTGCCGCAGGCGATTGAGCGCGCACTGCGGGTTGCCAAAACACCGCCGGTCGGTCCGGTTCATCTCGCTGTTTACGATCGGTTGCTCGGAAATGATATGGTGAGTACAGAGATTATTGAGGGGGAGATTCAGTCTGTGCGGGCGGGTTATCCGGCAGATGAGGATGTCGAAGCCGTTATTCGCGCGTTGTCCGATGCCCAACGGCCGCTGTTTTATGTTGGGGACGGTATTTGGAAGAGCGGGGCAGAGGCGCGGGTTATGGCGTTGGCCGAGCAGTATGGCTGCCCGATTGCGGGTACATGGACGGAGATGCGCAGGACTCCGCAAAGCCACAGCCTGCACTGCGGGCGGATCGCAGAGGCTATTGCCGAGGTGTCACCCGATCTGATTGTCTGCATTGGCGTGCGTCACAATGGTCGCGGAAAACTCCAGGATTTCGATGCGTTGTCGGGGGCGCAACGCCTGATTGGGATTGGGCCAGATGTCGAGAATTTTACGAATCTTCCGGGATTGGATCTCGCGATTTTGGCAGATGAGTTCAGGACGCTTGAATGTATTGAGCGCGCTTCGCCTCAGGTGTCTTTTGCCGAGCGTCTCGCCCGCGCCGAGATGCACGCTGCTTCACTCCACGCAAAGCGAAAAGCAGCGGCAAAGCGCGTGGCACAGGAGGCCGGGCAAGTGAGACCCTATGTGCTGGTGGATGCAATTGATAGGGGGCTGGAGAGGTTGGGTGGTGGTTTGATGATGGTCGAGCAATACGCTTTGCCAATAGATAGTCGAGGAGATGCGTATGGCGCGGGGCGCAATGCCTATGTCCGGGCGGCTGGGGGATCGGAGGGTTATGGGATTGGTGGTACGATTGGGTTGAAACTGGCGGTGCCGCACAAGCCCGTGGTTGGGCTGGTGGGCGATGGGTCGATGTATTATGCCGATTCCGGGCTTTGGACTGCTGCCCACCACCAGATTCCAGTGCTTTTTGTGATTCCAAATAATCGGTCTTATGGGATTGTGGCGACTAATTTTGAGCGGGCGGGCGGTGTGATGAAGGAGACGGGAGAATATCCGGGCGTGGTTCTGGATGGGATTGATCCGGTGAAAATTGCAGAGGGGTTTGGTGTGGAGGGGATGCAGGTCGGTGAAGAGTCGGATCTGGATGGTGCTATTGCGCGGGGATTGGATGTGGTGGAGGGCGAAGAGCGACCCTTTTTGCTGGATGTGAAATTGCCCCTTGGGCTGCCCGAGGGCGGACGGGCGGCAACGCCTTTTCATCTCACAGAGATTCGGAGTAAGGCCAGCGCAGCGTAATGGGTAATGGGGTAAATTTGAAAGTTTAAGTTGCATATTGTCACATCGTCGGTTATTTTAGGTGCTATGATTAAGCGCGAGATTACACCCTGTCTGGTCGAACTTTTCGAAAAATATCCGTTTGTCACTGTGACTGGACCCCGTCAGTCCGGCAAGACGACCCTTTGTCGTGTAGCTTTTCCGCATCTGAAGTATGTCAACCTGGAAGCTCCCGATCAGCGGGAATTTGCCGAGTCCGATCCCAGAGGCTTTCTCTCTCATATCGGCGAGGGTGCCATTTTGGACGAGATCCAGCGCGTGCCAGAGCTTTTGTCCTATTTGCAGGTCTATGCCGACGAACAGCGCAGAAATAGCCTTTTCGTGCTCACGGGCAGCGAGCAGTTCAGGCTCTCCGATGCCATTAACCAGTCCCTGGCAGGGCGCACAGCACTGCTTCGCCTGTTGCCGTTCTCACTTGCAGAACGCCGAGGAACTGGCGCGAGCGAAAGCTTAGATGATATTTTGTACTCTGGTTTTTATCCCCGCATTCACGATCAGAAACTCGAGCCGCGTCAAGCTCTTGGCGACTATTTCGAGACTTACGTCGAGCGCGATGTGCGCCAGATTGGAGAGATTCGCAATCTTTCCAGTTTTCGTCGCTTCGTTCGCTTGTGTGCCGGGCGCGTGGGGCAATTGGCCAATCTCTCTGCGCTGGGTGCAGACGCTGGCGTTTCTCACACTACGGCGCGACACTGGCTGACGGTCCTGGAAGCGAGCTATGTGGTTTTTCAACTTCCGCCGTTTTACGCCAATATTCGCAAGCGGCTGGTCAAGTCTCCCAAGCTGTACTTCTACGATGTTGGGTTGGCGAGCTATCTCATAGGTATTGAGCATGCCGGGCAGATTGCCACCCATCCGCTCCGCGGTGTGCTGTTCGAAAATGCGGTTGTTGTGGAGACCCTCAAGCACCGTTTCAATCGGGGCTACCGGTCCAATCTGTCTTTTTTTCGGGATGCTCGGGGGTTGGAGTGCGATCTCTTGTATGAGAATGGTGATGGTATCTGTGCTATTGAGATCAAGTCCGGTGCTACGATTGCCTCCGACTATTTCAATGCACTCAACCGGATTACAAAGGTACTGCCGCAAATTTCCGGCAAAGTAGTCGTCTATGGAGGTGCAGACCGGGAATCTCGACGAGATGGTGAGGTGGTGCCGTTGTCCGGACTGGATGAAATGCTCGAACAGTTTGAGCTTCAGAGACTGTGATCGCGCAGTGCGCGATTGCGTTTTACTGTGAATCCCTTTTACTTCTTTTAGGAGATAGTTTTATGTCACTTAAAGTTGGCGTTGTTGGTATGGGTGGTGTTGGCAATCGGCATGCAGGCTGTCACGCAGAAGACGATCTTGCAGATCTCGTTGCTGTGTGCGATGTTGTCAAAGAGTCCGCGGATAAGGCTGCGGAAAGACACGGGGTCAGGGCTTATTATAGTCTCAAAGATATGTTGGAGAATGAAGACCTGGATATTGTCGATGTTACTACTGGGGGAAATGAGAACGGCAGTTGGCACTATGAACCGACGATGGAGGCTCTCGCCGCTGGCAAACACGTTTTGTGTGAAAAACCCCTGTCCAACGATATTGATGAAGCCCGCGATATGGTCGCTTATGCCGCAGAACAAAATCAGTACCTCGGCTGCAATCTCAACCATTATTTTTCTCAACCTGCGGACAAGGCGCGAGAATATATCGCAGAAGGCAAAGTGGGCGAACAAATTTACTGTATTCACAAGATGGGTTTTGCAGGTGGTGAAGCGACTTATAGACCAGGCAAAGGACCGAAATCGTGGGGGCATCCCTATTTTCATGTTAAGGCTTTTCTCACGCATCCTTTTAGCGTGATGCGAGATTTTTGCGGCAATATCACCCATGTGCAGGCATTTTTCGATCGTCCCAGTTTTCGCAAGCAGGCGGGCGATCTGATGATTTCCCTCAATAGTATTCACATGCGTTTTGAAAGCGGTGCTATGGGTTATTTGCTGAGCCAGCGCGGCGATGTCACTTTTGGTCTGGGCGGCTGGTGGAGCGTTGAAGTGGCGGGTACGCTCGGGACTTTTTGTATTGAGAACTGCGTTGAAAAAATCACTTTCTGGCCCGCGCCTGGCACAGCGCCTATGCCGGAGAATATGTCGCACGGTGCCGCGCCCGATCCCATTGTCGATGATACGGGGATTACTGACTTTGGCTCCACTTTTCCCAATCGCATCCACGCTTTTCTCGAGGATGTCACCAACGGTGTGCCCAGAGAAGAACTCCGCGCTTCAGGTCACGATGCGCTCGCTGCCCTCGAATACACATGGGCGGCGATTGAATCCTATGAAAATGGCGGTGTGCTCGTCACACCCAATCCCCTGCCTTTGCTCAAACGAGATCCGATGACTTAAAAATCAAAAACGGGACCAGATTCAGGTGTCCCGTTTTTTGCGATAGTCTTTGTCAGTGGTGTATGAAGGCGAGTGAAGGGTTGTACTACTGCGGTAGCAGGTCAATGCTTCCTGTGTAACATCAGTGATGTAATTGGAATCGTTTCAATGGCAGATGGTGTATAGGCCGATAGCGGAAGGATTTCTTTGATGGGTGGGCGTTGAAGAATATCTACAACCATATCTCTCAGTGCATCGGATAGGTCGTTCAGGCCCGTCAAGGGGAAACTCCGAGGCCCTATATTCGTTTGTTGCGTCAAAATCGAATAGTCGAAAAATGTCAATCCAACAGCTTTGCGTTTGGCCTTATCAATCCGAAGTAGAATATGATCATTCAGCGCAATGCCTGTTGCTTTAACATTGGGTTCAAATGACACATACAGTGTATCACTTTCTCTATCATAGTTGAAATTGGGTTCATTCATATTGTCAGAATCTCTTTTTGGTACGCTGTGAGAATATAATTGTTCGCAATCTCATGGCCGTTTACTTCCCGAAATTTAAAAAGGACAATGGCGACGATATGCGTATTGTCTCCGACCAGATCGTCAAAGGGTTTACTGTATCGGTATTTATGAAAATTCAAGGGTTCTTGTTTGCGTTGCCCTAGTCGAATTGTATCCCGAAGATGTGCTTCAAAATCCCGCATTTCAGGATGGTTCCAGGGATCAATAATGTGCTCCCATCTTTCATCGGTAAGATAGATGATGTTGCCGTGTCGATCTTTAACCGCCCATCGTCTGCCGATAGCCATGCAATTTCCTATTCACACAATGAAGAAAAATAGCTGAAAAGTCAAGCATGTTGCGTTCATTTCACGCTGTTCAACTTGAACATATTGTTCATTAATACCTGCAATTTCCGGGTTGTATTTTACTCTTGCAAATTCCATACCAGTCCCTTTTGTAGATTAAGAAATAGTTGTAAAATCGGTGCAAGGGGCTTATGTTATCACATTCAAAGAATATCCAATCTCTTTTAACAAAGGAAGTAGCTATGAATCTAAGGGAAGAAATCAAAGACGATATCGCGATTATTACCCTTACAGGTGAACTGATGGACGGTCCTGATGTTATGCCGTTTCATGACCACATCAAGCAACTCGTTGCAAGTGGTACCAATCGCGTGATTGTCGATTTTTCTGCTGTCAGATGGTTTGGCAGTGCGATGCTCGGGGTTCTCACCGCATCTCTGGCGACGGTTAAGGCTGCAGGTGGCGATTTGCGTCTGGTGGGTATTACCAGAAGAATCGAGAGCATTCTCATGGTTACGTCTCTGGCTTCGGCTTTTCAAACGTTCAGGACGGTGAACCGCGCTATGGTCAGTTTCAGGCATGAGTAAACGACCATCCGCAGAGCGGATGGCTTTTGACAATTGACGATGTCACATTCTGGCCTCACCCGCAGTGTTCGATTGTATCCGATTTATGCCCCTCTCGCGCAGGCGTACTTCTGGTTGCCTGTCTTTTTTCTCTATTTCAACCAGCACATGCCCATTGAGCAGGTGCTGCGCCTCGAAGCTATTTACTATGTCGCCGTTGTTATTCTCGAAGTGCCTTCCGGGTATTTGTCCGATATCCTGGGTCGCCGTCTGACCCTTCTAATTTCTGCTGTTTCAGCAATTTTTGCGTACGCTCTCTTTTTTGCGGGTGGGTCTTTTGACGTTTTTGTGCTGGCGCAAATTGGTTTGGCTGCAAGTATGGCCTTTCGATCTGGCACGGATACGTCGTTTCACTACGATCTGCTCAAATGTTTGGGGCGAGAAGACGCCTATCCCCAGCGCGAAGCGCGCATTACGCGGAATGTTTTTATTGCTTCAGCAGGTGCCGCGCTTCTTGGGGGTGTAGGCTCTATCTATGCTTTGCGCGTTGCTTATGGTTTTTCTTTTTTAACGGCGTGCGTGGCTTTTGTGCTGGTTTTGTTATTTGCCGAACCCGACCGGGAGCCCAGTTCTGAGCGACAGGCGTCGGGTTTTTTTCCCCAGATTCGCGCCTGTCTCGCGTATCTCAGCCAGCCCGTGCTCGGGTGGTTGATGTTGTTTTCCGTTTTTATGACGGTTGTCAATCATATCCCCTATGAATTTTATCAACCCTATATCCAGTTGCTCGGTGCCCAGGCTCCCACGCCGTTGCTTACGGGTTTACATACGGCGCTGACGATGGGTATTGCCGCGTGGTTTGCAAAACAGAGTATTCGCCTGCGCGATCATTTCGGTACCCGGTCAGCACTTATGCTCAGTGCAGGGGTGCAGGTTGTTCTCATTTCATTGATGGGGTTCTTTTTTCACCCTGTTGTTGCGCTTTTGTTGGCTTTCCGGTCTGTCCCTCGCGCGCTTATGATTGCGCCTCTCAATGCTGCGACTGTGCCGCGTTTGCAACAATACCATCGCGCGACATATCTTTCGATCCAGAGTCTGATTGGGCGTTTGTCATTTTCGCTTTGTCTTGCTCTTCTCGCTGGTGTTTCAGAAGGTTCGGATATTGGGCTGTCGCATACGCTTTTGCACTGCGCGGTCTTTGCCATTGCGGGGTGTGTCGTTCTCGCTGTTCTCGCTGTTGTGATTCCCAGGTCGCAGTGGCGATTGACGAATTAAAAATTAAAAGTCAGGGTTTGGGAACTGAGAGATTGAGTGGTTAGGCGGACTGACCGCTGACTGCTGATTGCTGGAGGTTTTGATGATGAACTCATTTCTTAGAAAACCGAATTTGTTATTTATTTTTACCGATCAACAGCGCGCGGATACGATGCGGTGTTATGGCAATGATCATATTGATACGCCGCATCTCAATACGCTTGCGGATAAGAGTTTTGTCTTTGAGAATGCCTATGTCAGCCAGCCCGTGTGCAGTCCCTCGCGTGCCACGATGTTGTGCGGTCTCTACCCGCATACCGCGCGCGTGCCAGCGTGCAATGTTCCGTTGCCTCGAGATGTGCAAACCATTGCGGAGATGGTGTCTTCGGATTATCGCTGTTGTTATAATGGCAAGTGGCATCTCGGCGATGAAATTTTTCCGCAGCACGGTTTTTCCGAGTGGGTTGGTACCGAGGATTCGTATCGTCGCTTTTTTTCGAGTTCTGAACGCCATGCATACCGCAGTACCTACCATCATTTTCTCGTGGAAAATGGTTTTGATCCCAATTCCGAATCCGAAGGCCAGCGCGTTTTTTCCCGCCACGTTGAAGCGAGTATGGATGAACCGTTTACCAAGGCGTCTTTCCAGGGCGACCGCGCTGCCCAATTTATACGCGCCTGTGGCGATGATCCCTTTGTGCTGGCTGTTTCTTATCTGGAGCCGCACCCACCGCATACCGGCCCATTAAACGATTATTACGATCCTTCAGAACTTCCCGTTGGTCCCGCGTTTCGCCAGAAGCCGCCGGCTAATGCGTCTCTTCTCAATCGCGTTTTGTCCGCTTATTATATGGAGTCCGAAGAATACGGTTACGATCTTCGCACAGATGAGGGCTGGCGTGCTGTTCGCGCGCGCTATTATGGCAATGTTACGTTGATTGATCGCTCTGTTGGCAAGATTCTCGCTGCGCTCGAGGAGAGCGGGCAGGCGGATAATACGATTATTGTGTTTACCAGTGATCACGGCGAGATGGTGGGTGATCACGGCATTTTGGGGAAGACTGTTTTGTACGAGGAGTCCGTCAAGGTTCCGCTTCTCATGCATGTGCCCTGGTTATCCGATCAGCAGCGTGTGATCGGGGGGAATATTTCACATATTGATCTCGTGCCTACGCTTCTGGATTTGATGGGTGAATCCATTCCCGATCATTTGCAGGGTGAGAGCCGCGTGTCCGCGCTGGATGGCGATGCGACACTATTGGAGAATGATGTTTTTATTCAGTGGAACCGCAATGATGGACATCCGCGTCCCGGTGAGGCTGAGGTCAATCCCGCTATGAGTACGCCCTGGCGATCTATCATCTCTGCCGAACGCTGGAAACTCAATCTCAGCGCGCACGATCAGTGCGAACTATACGATCTGAACGCCGATCCATACGAAACTGTCAATTATTTCGACGATCCCAAATGCAGAGATCGTATTCGAGACCTGACCGAGCGTATTCGTCAATGGCAGATGCAGACAGATGATAGAGTTCTGTTGCCTGAGATTTAGAAGGAGGTTTGTCTTGTTTACCAAGCGAGAACAATTTGCCCGTGATGGGTTCTATGTGTTCGAGGATATTCTCGATTCTTCTCTGGTGGATCGATTGCAGCGCCTTAGCGATGATGTACTCTCGGAACAGGAGCCGGAGCATTTTGAGATGCATCGCACGACCGGGAGTATGGTCATGATCGATTGGGCTATGGCTTATCAGTATCCGGTTATGGCTGCACTCATCGCCCATCCCAATGCGCTCAATGCGTTGAAACAGCTCGGGTTTGATGAACCAAAGTTTGGGCATGGACGCATTATCAGTAAGCCGCCGCATAGTCCACCGCTGTTCTGGCATGAAGATGGTCGTTTTTGGGATGATCCGGTAAGCTATACGACGCAGCCCATTCAGTGCTTTTTGATGTATTATCTGACCGATACGATACCGCAAAATGGGTGTTTGCGCGTGGTCCCGGGATCGCATCTCAAGCGTCATTCATTACACGACGAGATTTCTCCGAGCCATACAGATGAGCTAAGAAAATTTGCCGATCCGGACGATCCGGGGTTTTCGCGGGTGGATGATGAGATCGATGTTCCCGTTAAAGCCGGCGATCTCGTGATGGGTTATGGCAGTCTGTTGCACGCTTCGCATGCGAATCAGACAGATCAGCGCAGGACTGTGCTCACGATGTGGTACTATCCGGACTTTGTCGCTTTGCCCGAGCGCACACAGGCTACGGTCGCTCTGGCAGAAGGCAATAACAGTGATGCTGTGTCATCGTCTGAGTTACAGGCTCTGATGGAGCCGCTTAGAATCTCGTATGATGGCGAGGCAGAGCCGATAGAGATACAGTGGATACCGGGTGAGGGGTTGAAGTGAGAAGATGCCCAATTTGAAAAGAGGTTAGTTATGCCAAAAGTCCTTCTCGCGTCTAATAAGCGCGTCCGAGATAGCTATTTTCCGCCGGCAGAACTCGCCCGTCTCGAGACCTTTGCCACATGGGATTGGTTTGAGTGCGAGGGTGGCAATATTTATGAAGCCCATCGCGACCCCGGAATTATTGCGGGTTTAATTGATTGTATTGGGGATGCGGATGCTGTTGTCGTGTGCTCCGGGTGCCCCAAGATCGATGCCGAGGTGCTGGATAATGCGCCAAATTTGAAGTTGGTTGGCGAATTGGAAGGCGACCGCTTTGCCGCGCGCATTGATCTCGATGCTGCCTGGGAACGCGGTATCCGCACGGTTGATACGACTCAGGGGTCGTCTTATCCAGTTGCCGAATGGGCGCTCGCGCTTATCCTGATCGCGTTGCGCAATGCAGGGGCGGCTTTTCGCCGCATTATCGCTGGCGATACCATTGGTGCTAAGAACCGCGATATGCGCGGTATGTTGACCGACAAGCGCGTGGGTCTTATTGGGTGTGGGCATATGGGCCGCCGTCTCATTTCTTTTTTGCGTCCTTTTAATACGGATATCTGGGTTTATGATCCGTATTTGTCCCGCGATATTGCCGAGATTGTGGGTTTTACGCAGACTTCGATGGATAAGATTTTTGCGGAATGCGATGTTATTGTCTGCGTTGCCCCGCTTACACCGCGCACCAGAGGTATGATTGGGAAACGCGAACTCGATCTCATCCAACCCGGGTCGGCTTTTGTCAATGTTTCGCGCGGCGCGATTGTCGATTCAAATGCTTTGATCGAACGCCTCAAGAGAGGAGATATTACCGCGGGTCTCGAGGTTTTTGATCCGGAACCTATTCCCCCCGATAGTGAGATTATTCACCTTCCCAATGTGTTTTTAAGTCCGCATTTTTCGGGCCATACGGGCGATGATTATCCCCACTTTTTCAAACTTATGGTCGATGAACTCGATCGCTTTTTTCAGGGCCATGAGACGTGGTTTGATCTCACGCCACAATCGCAGGCCAATCGCAGAGGCGACTGATTGCTTTTTCAAGTTTCGCGTTTTGGGTATATTTAAATCAACTATATTGGGAGATGTTATGTTTCGCCTCTTTCTCGCAACTGTCTGCGTCATTTTGATGGCTTGCCAGAATTCACCAGAACAGAAAGCCGAACCACCCCCTCAGCGCCCGCAATTTACCGCGGCAGATATTGAAAAGGGGAAGGCTCTGTACACAAAATACGGGTGCGCGGTTTGCCATGGTCGCAACGGTCATGGCAATGGTCAGATCGCGCGTACTCTGAATCCAAGGCCCCGCGATTTTCACGATCCAAAGGTTTATAAATACGGGCGTTCGGTTGAGGCTGTTTCGCGTACGATACTTAAGGGCGCGCTCAATGAACGGGGCATGGGTATGCCCGGCTATCCCCAAATCCCGGAGGAAGAACGCAGGGTTATTTCCATTTTTATTGTTTCGCTGCAGAAATGAGATTGTGTATAAAAAGTGGGATATTTTTTCTGACCCTGATTCTGCTTGGGATGGGATGCAGTGATCGGGATATTTCTTCTGTTTCCATTAAAAACGCATGGGTGCGGCAGAATATTCCGCGTCAGACGATGACTGCGGCTTATTTGGCTATTCACAATCGCGGTGCTGCAACTGCGCTCATTTCTGCTTCTACGCCTGCGGCTGAGGTTGCCGAGATTCACGTTATGACGACGGATGGCAATATTATGCGTATGAAAAAAATTGACCGTTTGCCGATTCCAGAAGATGGTTCAGCGACTTTGCAGCCGGGGGGTAACCATCTCATGCTTATCGGTCTCAGACGCGATTTGGCTCCGGACGATTCTCTTGCGCTTACGCTCACTTTTGCAAATGGTCAGGTGGAGACAGTTCGAGCACCTGTTGTTTCTTTTCGGAGTGAAGGGCGCAGATGAATACGATCCGCAGTACAGGTTTAGCTACTTTGCTGTTGCTATTTATGGCCTGTAAACCGCTTGAGCGCACGCCGCAGTCCGATCCCGATCTCACCCTTTCTGCCGATCCCTTTCCTTTTGGCGGCGATTTGACGCTTGTTGATCACGATGGCAATTCTTTCCATTTGGCAGATCAACAGCGTCCGTTTCTTCTCTTTTTTGGCTATGCGAGTTGTCCCGATGCGTGTCCTCAAACGATGGCGCGGCTTGCGAGTGCTTATACGATTTTAGGCGAGGATGCACGCGATCTCAGGACGCTTTTTGTGAGTGTTGATCCCGGGCGCGATTCACCCGAAATGCTCAAATCTTATTTGTCGCATTTTGACGTGCCAGCTATTGGTCTTACAGGGGCGCGGGATAGTATTGATGCGGTGGTTAAGCGCTATGCCGCTCATTATGAGGTTGGCGAGCAGGGTTCTGCGGCGGGGTATCTTATCGACCATTCCCTCTATACCTATCTCATTGACCAGAACGGCGATTTGCGCTTCTTTTTTCGCTCGTCTCACACTGCCGAAGAAATCGCGACTGTGGTTCGTCAATTGTCCAAGTAGATTCGCACCGAGACTGCGAAGCATCTGGAATAAGGAAATTGGAAACTGCTTGAGGGGAAATTCTCTCACAGGTTGTGAGAGAATTAGAACACAGTCCAATATAGCACAGGCTGTTGCCATATTGAGCAAGGTCGCACAGGGTTGAAAGTTAATGACAACCATAAGTCTTACTATACCCGATTCACTTCACGCAACGGTCCGTGATATTATCGAGCGTGAAGGCATGTCGCTCGAACAGTTCATCATGTTGGCGATGGCTGAGAAGGCGTCGGCAATTGCGACAGAAACGTACCTTGAAGCGCGTGCAAAGCGAGGAAGCAGAGAGAAATTTTTGGCGGCAATGGCAAAGGTAGCGGACGTAGAACCGTCAACAGATCAGGATCGGATTTAGTTTGGGGTGAGAAGCCGATTGATCCTGGATTTAGTTTCAAAGCAATATGAAGACTACATGATGTGTGGCTTCAAAAGTAAATGTGCTACTACACCATGTCATGCTGAGGAAGCCGATAGGCTGACGACGCATCTGTGACCCATGCACACCGTTCAAGCAGCAGAGGAACTGCTATCGCAGTTGTATCCCGCTCCTTCGACTACGCTACGCTCAGAATGACAGGCGCATTATATTGTGCATAATGCGTAATATCAGTTACTCACGAAAGACAATTAATGAGACTCGAATTGTACCGACAACATTTAGGCTATGAACTCGCAAGTCTGCCCGATGTGCGATATCAAAATATCCAAAGCTATGCACTGACAACGGGTGTCTTGGTGCGAAAAATTATTCAGCACTTTAAGATAAACAGCATCCGTATAGCGGATTTTTATGACCAAGGAAAATACCACCAACTAGAAAAAGTGCTCGGAGCATTAATACACTATGCCAGATTTGAGCCACATTATAGAAACAAAAATTATATGTCCCAAAACAACAATAATGACAAAGACAATATTGTGCGGCTCAAATCTGACACAAAAGAACTCTCTATTAGCTTAAATGATTATTTCGATATCTTGTCTCGTTTTGCCCATGATGATTTATTTATTACTCATCATTTTTTTTCTAGCTTGGTTACACTCTTGACCGAATGTGTTAAGTATCCACTCGGAAAGGTTAGTAGTGGCGAGTATCAAAATTTTATATGTGATTTTGCTGATGATGCTTTTGGGGTCGTATCAAAACTGGTTGAGTCAGGAACTATTCAAATCCCACAAAATCTGGAAATATTCTGTTACCAGGATGCTATTCTTGATCCCAATGACCCTTTTAACAGTCAACAATTAGAGCCTGCCCACATGTCGTGTGCCTCTTTTATAAGAGGTTTCAATGATCTCGGTCATCGTTTTCTTATAGGCCATGGGACAGAAAATTTTTATGGCATAACAGAATATGTATACCGGAGACATTGGAAAAGCGAAGAATTTCATACCCTTGTAATTCCATTTGAGGATTTACTCAACATGTCCAGGGTGATAAAAGCCAAGGCAAGAGAGGGGGCTGTGTCGCCTTGAACATGGTTCCTCCACCATACACACAGAAAGGATCAGCAAGATGGGCGAAATAATAGGGCCGATCAAAATATCTGCTGACCGTGTAGGCATAACCTCCATAAGTTCTTTGCGAGGACTAGGAGACAGTAGTGTATCTGCTATAGCTAAAAAAGGGGAGGCAGTGTTAGTGTCGTTCAAGGTCCACAAGGGCGGAAAGGATTTGGAGTGTGAAGAACTCATCAAAATTCTTTTGGATATGGTTGCTGCCGCATATCATCATCAACCAGAATCGAAGGAAGAATCAGCGAAATACGCCTATCTAAGGCAGGTAACACAAATTTCTTAGAAGGCCGTTTTAAAAATCATTCTGGGAGCGCAGGCTTCCAGCCTACATGCGCTGTTTTCGTCCATTTTGTTCGCATATTCGGTTCCAAATTGACGCTATAATGCTTTGTCTATGCAGGTCTCTGAAGGTTTTCAAACAGCTTCTAAATCTCAAACCAAGAAGTTTTCAGTCTCTCTCATCCATTTTATACATCTTCAGCCCTCAAAAGCGGAAAGGAATAGCATTTGTATGAACACCTATAATCCGTACAAAGATTTTACTGATCGCCTGAAGTTGCTGAGTAGTAAACATCCAGATTTGATCACAACTACACTCAGTAATATCTTCACCATGCGCCTCATTGGGAACAAAACTCATGGTGATCTGGCAGAAATAGCAATCGCTGAATTTATCAATCAATACATGTACGACTTTCAATCAATTCACGTAGGTAAAGATCTCTACCGGGCAAAGTCAAAAGAGGAAGACATTAAGATCATCAACGAAATCACCAAAGATGAGTTTCCCGTCAGTCTTAAAGCCTACGGGGATGGCCCCCTTCAGCTCTCCACCGACAAGAATTTCCGCATGTTTCCAAGACTGGAACAAGAGGGTATCGAAGTTAAAGAACGAGTTGCTATTCAAAAAATTTTACAAGACCCTGCTTTCGTTGAATTTCGCAACATCAATGTGCTACCGCTGATCTATGACGAAAAGAATCAACGTTGCAATATACTTGTTTTCGATTATAACCGTGCGATAAGTGAGACTGCCCGCATCACAAGAGAGGAAGGGACAAGAGGGAGAAAGCATCCTGTATACCGTTTTTATGATATATTTGAGAACTATATATGCGAGGTTCGTTATGGCGATGCTACTGCAAACGCGCTTCAACGGGGCCTGTGGACCCATACTAAGAACGGACTGAAATATTTTGATAGCATTACCGGTGGGTGGATCGACTATTCACACAATCAGTTCCTTGTCAAATTATTTTCTCATGCGTTGGTTTCATCAGAAGATGGACACATATCAGCACTTGAGAAAGTCCAAGAAGATATTGCACAATTAAAACAGAGATCGGGGGTAAGAATATAATGCTAACTTCTCTCTTTGACGATCTCGTGCTTGATGCACCTCCCACAGAGGGAATCAAATACGCGGGGTCTAAGTTGAAACTTCTTCCGCGTATTCTGCAATTGGTGAAAAAAGTTGATGCAAGGACGGTTTTGGATGGGTTTTCGGGTACGACGAGGGTGTCGCAGGCACTTGCAAGGCTGGGTTATACGGTTGTTTGCAATGATGTTGCGGTGTGGTCGAAGGTTTTTGGGACGTGCTATTTGCTGAATGAAAAGAGGCGAGAGGATTACCAACCACTGATCGATCATCTCAATGCGCTTCCGCATGTGGATGGGTGGTTCACGGAGCACTATGGGGGCTATGCCAATGACGGATGTGCGATACAGAGGGATGGGCGCAAGAAGCCGTGGCAAATACACAATACCCGTAAATTAGACGCGATTCGAGAGGAGATCGACGCGCTGAAGCTCGATCCGGTTGATGAGGCTGTGGCGCTTACGAGTCTGATTTTGGCGCTGGATCGCGTGGATAGCAGTTTGGGGCATTTTGTTTCTTATCTGAAGGATTGGTCGCCGCGTTCTTATAAGGAGCTTGTGCTGAAGGTGCCGAATATTTTTTGTTCATCAGGGGAACATCAGGTATGCCAGAGGGATATTTTTGATCTCGTTCCCGATATATCTGTTGATCTGGCGTATTTCGATCCCCCTTATGGATCAAATAACGAGAAGATGCCACCGTCGCGGGTGCGGTACGCTTCGTATTACCATGTGTGGACGAGTGTGATTTGTGCCGATAAACCGGCTCTTTTCGGGAAGGCCAATCGCCGTAGGGATACATCGGATACTGTGGCGGCGTCTGTTTTTGAGGCGTTTCGGCGGAATGATGAGGGGCGTTTTATTGCTGTTGAGGCGATTGAGAATCTGATTGAGGCGACGCGCGCGCGATGGATTATTCTATCGTACAGTTCTGGCGGGCGGGCGACTGCGAGAGCGTTGAACGATGTGTTGCGGCGCAATGGCGAGATAGTGGATGTGGTTGCGCTCAATTACAAGAAGAATGTGATGGCGGGGATGAAGTGGACGAATGAATGGTTGAGGGATGCAGAGGAACCGAACCGGGAGTTTTTGTTTTTGCTCGAGAAAAAGGCGGTCTGATAAATACGATGTCTCCAATTCTCTTTGAATACGGGCCGATTCGCATCGGCGTTTATGGCGTGATGCTCGCGGTTGGTTTGATTTGTGCGTCGTGGGTACTCAAACGCGAGTTTCGGCGTCGGGGGCTTGATCCCTCGTTGTCAGATCGCATTGCATTTGTCGCCGTGATCGGCGGTATTGTGGGGAGTAAAATTTTTCACGTTCTTGAGTATCCCCACGCGTTTGTGGCCGATCCTTTTGGCACGATTTTTTCCTCGGTGGGTTGGGCCTGGTACGGCGGGCTTTTGGGTGGGGCTGCGACTGTGCTCCTTTGGCTTCGCCGGTATAATGCGCTCGATTGGCCCGCTGTGGATGCGATTGCACCTGCTCTTGTGGTGGGGTACTTTTTTGGGCGGGGGGGATGTGAGCTTTCGGGCGATGGATGCTATGGGATTCCTACGGATTTGCCCTGGGGTATGGCTTATCCCAACGGTCTTGTGCCCACGCTCGATTTTGTGCATCCGACGCCGATTTACGAGATGATTCAGATGGTTTGTATTTTCGGGATTTTGTTGGCTCTGCGCGATCGTCTCAGACCCGGCATGGTTTTTGGTCTTTATCTCGTTTTAATGGCTGTTGCCCGCTTTTTTGTCGAGTTTGTGCGTCTCACACCCGAGGTTTTTATGGGGCTTACGGTGCATCAGTGGGTTAGCATTGGTCTCGTGGTTACGGGGATTTATCTCATTAATTTGCGTCGAACAAGACCTCAGAATTGACAAAATTATGACCTCGGTTTATTTTTGAACTCACATGGATATTCGATTTTACAATACGCTGACGAATCGCGAAGAAATTTTTGAGCCGCTCGATCCTCCAAATGTGGCGATGTATTCCTGTGGTCCAACGGTGTACGATTTTGCCCATATCGGCAATTTTAAGTCTTTTTTGTTTTCCGATGTACTCCGTCGATTTCTCGATTTGGCCGGTTATAATGTTACCCATGTGATGAATATTACCGATGTGGGGCATATGACGGACGACGATGTGGCCGATGCGACTGGCGAGGACAAGATCGCGGTGGCTGCGCGCAAGCTCAAGGAGGAAAAGAAATTGGGCATGTTGCCCGATGATGCGGTTTCCAATCCCGATGATCCGTTTGAGGTGGCGCAATATTTTACGGATGCATTTGTCGAAGATGCGCGTTTGCTGGGGATTAAAGTGGCGCACGACTATCCGCGCAATATGCCGCGTCCCACGGAACATATCGATGCCATACAGGTGATGATTCAGAAGCTGTTGGACAAGGGCCACGCTTATGTTGCCGATGATGGTGTGGTTTATTTTAGTGTTGAATCTTTTCCCGAATACGGTCGTCTGTCGGGCAACGATCTCGATCAACTTGTCGCGGGTTCGGGTGGGCGCGTGCTTGAGGAACACCAGGCGATCAAGCGCAATCCCGCTGATTTCTTTTTGTGGAAACCCGATCCGTCGCATATTATGAAATGGCCTTCTCCCTGGGGTGAGGGGTATCCGGGCTGGCATATCGAGTGTTCGGCTATGGCGATGAAGATGCTGCGCAGAGAAGTTATCGATATTCACACGGGGGGCGAGGATAATATTTTTCCGCACCACGAATGCGAGATTGCCCAGTCGTGTTGTGCGACGGGGCATTCGCATTTTGCCAGGTACTGGATTCACCCGCGCTATTTAATGGTTGAAGGTGAGAAGATGTCCAAGAGCAAGGGCAATTTTTTTACGGTGCGGGATGTGCTGGAAGGCAAGGTGACCGGGCGTCCCGTTCATCCTTCGGTTTTGCGTTACGAACTCATTAAGACGCATTATCGCACGCAGACCAATTTTACGAAAAAAGGTGTTCGTGATTCGGCCAATGCCGTGCGAAGATTTCACGAGTTTGGACAGGGGCTTATCCATGCGGCGAATGGCGATGCGACGGAGGTCGGCAGAGATCATCCCGTTGTTGCCGATTTTCTCAGTGCTCTGTCCAGTGATCTCAATATTAGTGCAGCGCTTGCCGTGGTGCATAACTGGATGGGGCAAGAGGTAGATGACCCGTCCGAAGCATTGGATGTGTTTGACAAGATCAATAGCGTGCTCGGCATTGCCGATCTTTCGGGATTGGTCAAGGCTGAATCAGCGGATGATACAGATACCAGCGAGGCGATTTGCAAACAGATTGACGAGGCCCGCGCGTCCAGAGATTACGATACTGCCGATCATCTGCGGCAGGAACTCATCGATGCGGGCTATGAGGTTCGCACTGCGCCGGAAGGTACGATAGCTGTGAAGCAGTTGGCGTAGAAGAAGACGGAAGAAGGTTTTTATGACTTTTCCAATTACCCGCATGCGCCGTTTGCGCCAGAGTGAGACGACGCGCCGAATGGTGCGCGAAAATCACGTGCGCGTTGACGATTTGATTATGCCCCTGTTTGTGTGTCCGGGCAGAGGTGTGAAGAAAGAAATTGGGTCTATGCCGGGCAACCATCAGATGTCGATAGATGTCGTGGTTGAGGCGTGTAGAGAAATTGCCGATCTGGGCATTCCAGCGGTGATTCTTTTTGGGATTCCCGATCACAAAGACGCGCGGGGTAGTGGGGCTTATTGCGATGATGGTATTATTCAGCGCGCGATATCCGCGATTAAAGAACATACGCCTGATCTCTATGTGATTACGGATGTGTGTTTGTGCGAATATACGGATCACGGGCATTGCGGTGTGATTCTGGATAAAGATGTGCATAATGATGAAACGGTTGACCTTCTCGTCGCGGAGTCCCTTTCCCATGTTCGCGCGGGCGCAGATGTGGTCGCGCCTTCCGATATGATGGATGGCCGCGTTGGCGCTATTCGCTCTGCTCTGGATGCCCAGGGGTTTGACCATATACCGATTATGGCATATTCGGCCAAATATTGCTCGGGTTTTTACGGTCCATTTCGCGAAGCGGCAGAGTCCGCGCCGCAATTTGGCGATCGCCGGTCCTATCAGATGGATCCGGCAAATGGCGACGAGGCCATGCGCGAGGTGGCTCTGGATATTGAGGAGGGCGCAGATATCGTTATGATCAAGCCCGCATTGCCCTATCTGGATATTATTTACCGGGTGAAAACAGAGTTTGGCGTGCCGGTTGCCGCGTACAATGTCAGCGGCGAGTTTGCGATGCTAAAAGCTGCTTTCGCAAATGGCTGGCTGGATGAAGACCGGGTGCGAGACGAGGTTCTGGTGAGTATTAAACGCGCGGGCGCAGATCTTATTCTGACCTATTTTGCGCGCGATATTGCGCGGGTGGTGAGGTGAGAGGTTTTTATGGATATTACGATTGATCGCATTATGCAAAATTTTGATGTTCTCACGGATTGGGAAGATCGCTACCGGTATATTATTGAACTCGGTCGCAAGTTGCCGCCTTTTGATGAGGAATACAAAGTTGATGACAATCTGGTGCGGGGATGTGTGAGCCAGGTGTGGCTCGTGACCGATGTTCGAGATGGCGATCCCCCTGTGATCGAATTTCGCGCAGATAGCGATGCGCAAATTGTCAAGGGTCTGGTCGCTATTTTGTTGTCGCTGTATTCGGGTAAGACCGCTCGGGAGATTCTCACGGCTGACATTCGCAGCATTTTTCAACAGCTTGAGCTCGCCAAACACCTCAGTATTAACCGCGCCAATGGCTTTGCTTCTATGGTCAAGCGCATTCACGAACTCGCGCTTGCCACAGCGGCATAGAAGGATCTATCCCACTGACGCATTGGCCTGGCGCAGCAGGGCTCTCATGTAGGAGATGCAGTATGCCAGTCCTGCCCGGCGGTTCTCATCGTTTACCAGTTTGGGAATGTGGTCGGGCATCAAGGGCCCGTTGAAACCGACCCTGCGCAGGGCCTTCATCACCTGCGCCATGTCCATATAACCGTCGTCTGGAAAGGTTTCTTCAAAATAGGGCATTGATGAACTCACATTTCGGAAATGCACTGCGGCGATTTTGCCCCTGTCTCCAAAATCCTGGATCATCTCAAATACATCTTTGCCCATCTGGTCTCCGCCTTCCGACCACGTTCCCACGCAGAAGAGTAACCCCCAGTTCTCGCTTCTGTCAGTAATTTCCTCTGCTCGCCGGTACCCCTCATAGTGCGTGATCAATTTGCCCACTCCGTTCATCATTTCGACTGGCGGATCGTCGGGGTGAAGTGCGAGGGTGATGTTTAGCTCTTCTGCTACGGGCAATACTGCCTTGATGAAATAGGTGTAATTATCCCAGATTTCCTCAGTTGTGTAGGTTCTCTCGAACCGGCTCTTTTCCACTTGTGTCCTGAATATGTCGAGGTCAAATGCTCGCGCTGTGTATCCTCGACGTTCTACATGGTGGGTGGTATAGGTGTTGGCCGGATGAAAAGAGTGAAGGCACAGGGGTATGCCGAGGGTTGCAAGTGCGCGGATAAAGGTGCAGTACGTCTCGATATCTTCATCCCGTCCCGGCTGTCCCAACTGGATTTTGAGAGAGCGACCAGCACTGTGTCCGGCGCTGCAGATTCGGAGGTCGTATTGTGCCAGCCGTTTCTGGACGTCTCTCATCTGATCCACGTCTGGGATTTGCGTTCGCCAGTGTACCTGCACCCAGCGCACGCCGATCTGTTTGAGAAAGAGCAAATCGTCGTCGGGTGCATTCCACGAGATCTGATGCGCCAGCTTGATATTGTCTGGATGGTATTCATCTACAAATGTGACACCTGTCTCATCTGCCATTTGACTATCCTTGCAAGCGCATAATTTATATGTTGTTAGACCATCAACGCGTTTTCCGCTTCTTTGCGGTGTGTCAATAGCGGACCGCGCACGCCGCGCTCAATTTTGGCATAAGCATCGTGGTTGTGGATGCTTTCGTAGTTGTTGCTCGATACGTAAAACCACGCGATGCGCTCTTCGTCCATCATTGCCAGCAGGTCTGTCGCCACATCGCGCACGATGTCTTCGACAAATTTGGGGTTGTTATATGCGCGCTCGGTTACGTATTTTTCATCTGTTCGTTTCAAAATGGGATAGAGTTGACACGACGCATGGTATTCGCCAATGTCGATCAAATCTTCAAACCAGATAAATTCATCCTCATAAGGCCGCACATCCATTGTGATTTCGGAACGTTGATTGTGCGCGCCGTAGTCGCTGATTTCTTTGCTACACGGGCAGAGGCTTGCCACGTTGGCACGCACGCCGATCAGTTTGTCTTGCATGCCTTCATTTGTCAACATTGCTCTGAATTCACAGTTGTAGTCCAGCATGCCTTCAATGCCCGTGATAGGTGCTTTGCGCGTTAAAAAGATGGGAAATGCCATGCTGAGAAATGCTTCTTCGGCTTCCAATAATTCGAGTATTTCTTCGAGTACGATGTGTACGCTATCAGGCGTAAAGTGTTTGTGTTGCTCATTCAGCGCAATCATAAACCGCGACATGTGGGTTCCCTTTTGATGGTGGGGCAAGCTCACGGTCATGGATAGATTGGCCACTGTGTGAAATTCGCCGTTATCGCGTAGCGGCAAGGTCAAGGGATAGCGCACATTGGATACACCGACCTGGTCGATTTCAATGCCGCGTTTGTCGTGTGAGTTTTGTATGTCGGGTAGTTCCATTCTGTTCTCCGTAGTTTGAAAAAGTTCGGCTTAATATACCTCAAAATGCAAAATGGTCAATCCTATAAAAATTGTCGATAGAATGTTTTCCACCACCGCGTGTGTGTTCATTAAAGGCTATCAATATGTGCTGTCGCCCCTGATGCGCTTTTTTGCCATTGCGCCCAGTCCATGCCGCTATCATCCCACATGTTCGCACTACGCGCTTGAAGCTTTTCGCCAGCATTCCTTCCCGTATGCTCTTTCTCTTGCGATACGACGTATTTTGCGCTGTCGTCCGTTTGCCAGAGGTGGGTACGATCCGGTTCCTCCGCCTTCTGATCAATGACCTTCTATCTCGCCAACATCCTGCCCAGAGGTCGTCCTCCGACCAAATGCATGTGGATGTGATATACTTCCTGGCCTCCGTCGCGATTGCAATTGATGATGAGGCGATACCCGTTTTCTGAAATGCCCTCGTCTGCGGCGATTTTTGCCGCGACAGTTATCATGCGCCCGAGTGCGGGTTCGTCTTCTTTTGTAACGTCGTTGATTGTGGGGATCAATTTATTCGGTACGATCAATACGTGGGTGGGTGCCTGGGGATTGATGTCCCGAAAAGCGGTTACCAGGTCGTCTTGATAAACGATGTCTGCATTGATTTCGCGTCGAATAATTTTGCTAAAGATCGTTTCTTCGGCCATTGTTCTCTCCTTTGATCGGTGTTGGTGAACGCAAAACTGTATGATAGGGAATGGGATTTGTTTTTGCCAACTGGATTTTGACTGTGTAATACAAAATTCTTGATGTTATAGAGGTAACACTGTATATTTCAACTTCTTGCCCGCCGCGTGTTGGCGGTCTGATAACAAAAGATACTGGGGGTACGCTATGGCTAAGCGACAGGGTAGCCGCATGCTCATTAGAATGAAAAGTACAGAGAGTTCGCACTATTATCATACGGAAAAAAATCGACAGAATCATCCCGATCGTCTCGAATTAAAAAAGTTCGATCCCATATTGCGGAAGCGCGTGCTCTATCGGGAAGAGCGATAGATATTGACAAGGGGATTTTTCCATGGCCAGACGTTGTAGTATTACGGGGATAGGACCGCTGAGCGGTCATCATGTGTCCCACTCCAAACGAAGAGTCAAGCGGGTGCAGAAACCCAATTTGAAGAGCAAGCGCATTTACGTTCCAGAACTGGGGCGCTTTGTGCGTATCAAACTCTCAGCCCGCGCACTGCGAACGGTGAATAAAAAAGGTCTTTTGCCGTATCTCAAAGATCGCGGTCTTTCAGTGGAGGAAGTTGCGCTTTAAATAAAATGTCATAAAACGATGGATTCGGGTTGCAGTATAGGGAAAACGGTGAGAATCCGTTGCGGTCCCGCCGCTGTAACTGGGGATGTTTCTCGCACTATATGCCACTGGTGAAAAACCGGGAAGGCGCGAGGCGCACGAGACCCAGAAGCCAGAAGACCTGCCCGAATCTCAGGCCTTATTGATTTCCTCGTGGATTGGGAAAAAGGTGAGATAATGCGTGCGCTATGTGGTTTTGTCGCGTTTAGCTATGTCCCTGATTTCTACAAGGAAGTCAGGGATTTTTTTGTGCGAGGTGTGTGTTGAATCTAAGAATATGGATGCAGATGATATGTTGTATCTCGGTTTGGACCATGTCTGTTCAGGCACAGTTGTCTTTGCAATATGCACAGGGTTTTCGCGTTGATTATTTCGATGATTACAGGGTTGTAACAGTGCTTGCGCCCGGGAGTGGAGAGCGGGAAAAGGTTCAGTATGTCCTGGTGCAGCGCGGGCACGAGTCGCCCGATGGCTATGAAGGTGTGCCGAGAATAGAAGTTCCCGTGCGGACTTTGATTACGACATCTACGACGCATTTGCCACATGTCGAAAAGCTCGGTGAGGTTCATAGCCTGATTGGGATTGATAATATCAAATTTGTCAATTCAGAGGCTGTCAAACAGCGCTTTGCGGCGGGTGAGTTGGTCGAAGTTGGGCGAGATAGGGCTATTGATTTGGAAAGAGTTCTGGTGCTTCAACCCGATCTCGTTATGACAGATGCGCAATCACAGGATAATGCGCTGCTCGCACTTCAAGAAGCGGGTGTGCCTGTTGTTATTAATGCTGCATATGCGGAACCTTCGTTGCTGGGGCGCGTCGAGTGGATCAAATTTGTGGGTGCTTTTTTTCAGAAAGAAGGGCTGGCATCTGCCCAATTTGATAGCATTGTTGTGAGGTATGAAGCGCGTAGAGCGTTGGTCCAGAATTTGCCAGCAGATAAGCGTCCCACTGTTTTTGTTGGGTCTCTCTGGCGCGGGACCTGGTTTATGTCGGGGGGCAATACCTATCCCGCGCAGTTGCTCAGGGATGCGGGGGCGAATTATCTGTGGGGAGATGATGATTCACGGCAGAGTTTGGCGCTTGATTTTGAAACGGTTTACGAAAAGGCACACGATGCGGATTGTTGGATTACGATGAGAAATGAGTGGTTTTCTCGAGGCGATGTTGTTGCCGAGGATGCGCGTTACAGAAAATTCACGGCGTTTGAGACGGGCAATGTTTTCAATGCGAATGCGCGTCTGAATGCGCAGGGGGGTAATGATTATTGGGAGACGGGGCTTATTGAGCCAGATGTTGTGTTGGCTGATATTATTAAAATTTTGTATTCCGATTTGTTGCCGAATCATCAACTCAATTACTATCGAAAGCTCGATCCATAGCTTATGAAAATGATGCGTTTTTTAATTTTTTTGATTTTCTGTACGAATACGCCGCTTTGGGGAGCGCAGATTGTTGGTCGCGTTATTGATGCGGAGAGCGAGATTCCCATCGCTAATGCGCGTGTTCGCATTCTCAATACGGATTTTGTGACGCAGACGGATGGCGATGGGCGTTTTGTTTTTTTTGATTTGATGCCGGGTGCTTATACGCTTGTCATGACTCATGTGGCTTACGATGAGGTGCGGCGTACGGTTCAGGTGGCCGAGACGGCTGAGGTTTTTATTGCGCTGTCTCTCAGGACCCTTCCCCTTGATGAGTTTTCGGTGATTGCCGATCCGATAGGTGCCAGTGATATTCACAGGAATCCAGCGTATGCGACTGTTATTACGCGCGAAAGTTTTGAGGGTAGAGAGACAACGTTGCCAGATGTATTGGCTGAGGCCACGGGGGTACACGTCAAGCGTCTCGGTGGGTTGGGCACTTTTAGCACGCTTTCGCTGCGCGGTTCATCAGCCGATCAGGTTGAGGTCTATCTCGATGGCATTTTGCTCAATACCGCTTTTGGTGGGGGGGTAGATCTCAGCAATTTGCCACTGGCTCACGTCGGGCAGATTGAGGTGTATCGCGGTGCAGGTGCCGGGGGCAATGGTCTGGGGGGCACAGTGCATGTGCGCACGCGACAGACGCAGGGACGATGGTTTCATGGGATTCGAGGGTCGTGGGGAGCTTTTGATACGCGGTTGCTGAGTGGTGTGTTCGCGGGTGGGTTTGGTCAGTCGGAGTTTCTCGTTGTGGCTGATTATGCACATAGCGATAACGATTTCGGATTTCTCGATGACAATGGGACTGAATACAATGACAGTGACGATGTTTGGAGCAGGCGTCAGAATAACGATCATCGATCTTTTAATCTGTTGGGCAAATGGCGTCGCGCTTTTGGAGAGGACAGAATTTTGTCTGTTCACGAGTCCGCGTACTGGAAATATCAGGGTATGCCCGGTATTAGCAATAATCAGTCGCAGAATGCACATTTGGATGTTTTCCAAATGATGACGGAAGTCGCTTATGAAGATCGCGTTTTTTTGCGGGGTATAAATACGCGGCAATCGCTTTATGTCACGCATGTCAAAGAGCGGTTCCGCGATCTGGATGGTGAAATCGGGATTGGTCGCCAGGATAATGATTATCTCACGCGTACTTATGGGTGGCTGAGCCGTTTGCAAACGATTTTGTTTTCGCGCTGTGATATCGCGGCTGTGATTGGGTTGCACAGGGAGACTTATTTGCCGACGGCGCATCTTCGGTCTCTCTCCAATTTGTTCGATAGTCAGCGGTGGGTTTTTGTCGCGCGCACGGGTCTCGATATTTCACTGCCGGGTGAGATGGGTATCTGGTCTTTTGGCGTGGAGCAACGGCGGATATACAGTTCGTTTACCGGTGCGAATCCTTTTAATTTTTCGCCGCTCGCACCCGATTCGGCCAATGCGCGCAGTCTCACCAGTCTGCGTTCGGGTGTGCGTTTTGATCTGGCCTCTCATCTGATGTTTAAGGCCAATGCGGGGCGCGTATTTCGCGTGCCTTCTTTTTACGAGCTTTTTGGCGATCGCGGCGGTGTGGTCGGCAATGTCAATCTCAGGCCGGAGTATGGTCTTACATGGGATGCGGGTCTGCGTTATGCAGATGGTACGACCACTTTGGAAGGTGCGTTTTTTGACCATCG
Organism: Gemmatimonadota bacterium; assembly: GCA_009838845.1. NCBI lineage: Bacteria > Pseudomonadati > Gemmatimonadota > Gemmatimonadota bacterium. The sequence goes on from VXRD01000117.1 coordinate 66,454, forward strand.
CTATGAGGATTTGATCCAGTTTGTTCACACGTCACAGGCTACGTCGCGTCCGGTTAATATTGGCAAAGCGCGTGTGTATGGGTTTGAGATGACCGCGCAGAGACGCTTTGGTTCTCGGGCCGATCTGTCGGGTAATTACACGTATCAAAAGGCCACCGATAAGTCCAATATTCCCCATTTGACTGGCAATATTTTGCCCAATCGCCCGCCACACGCGCTGTTTGTTCGCGCGACAATGCGTCTGGGACGCTGTACTGCGTTTTACGATTATGCATTTGAAGATGGCAATTTTCTGGATCAGGCGAATCGACGCCCGTTATTATCGCGGCATGTTCACAATGCGGGTGTGAAGGTGGATACGGGGCTGCGGTTTCACATTGGATTGGAGGTAAAAAATTTAACCGGAGCACAAATCGCCGATACCTGGGGTTATCCGCTACCAGGGCGCGCGGTTTTTGTGCGTGTGAATGCGGATTAAATAAATTTTTAACACAGGAGGATGTAATGAGGTGGTTTTTAGTCGTTCTGTTTTTTGCAACAGATGTACTGGCAAATCAAGCGGTTATTACGACGACGGATTATAGCAGTGGTAGTTTTTCGAGTCTGGATCTCAATACAAATACGGCAACGCAGGATCATCTGACTATTCATTCGGATGCAGCGGTGCGGACGTATCGGGATAAGGTGTATATTATCAATCGTCTGGGACAGGATAATGTGATTGTTTTGAATCGCAGTGATCTGAAGATGCCTTTGACACAGTATTCGACGGGCAATGGTTCAAATCCGCACGATATGGTTTTTGTCAGCGAGGAGAAAGCGTATATTTCGCGGTATGAGCGCACGCAATTGCTGATTGTAAATCCCGTTACGGGGGATTCATTGGGTGCGGTGGATTTATCGGGTTTTGCGGATGCGGATGGTTTGCCCGAAGTATCTCAGCTCGCGTTGTACGGCAATCATTTGTTTGCCGCGTGTCAGCGGCTGGATCGAGATAATGGGTGGGTGCCGACGGATGTTTCGGTGATTGCGGTTGTTGATGTGATGACGGATCAGGTGGTGGATGTGGATGCAAATACAGCGGGTGTGCAGGGGATTGTGATGGTGGGTAAGAATCCCGCGGGCGCTGTGCAGAGAGGAAATAAGTGGTTTTTGAGCGCGGTCAATACGTTCGATGATTTGACGGATGGTGGGATTGAGGTGATTGATCTGGCAAATTTGAGGAGCGATGGCGTTGTTCTTGGTGAGATGGCTTTGGGCGGCAATCTGAGTTCTCTGGCGATGGTTTCCGATGACGAGGGGTATGTCGTTGTTTTAGATGTAAATTTTGCCAATATTGTCAAACGATTTGATTTGGCGATGCAGTCTGTATCGTCGGGTTTGAGTGGTCTTTCAGGCGGATTTGTGCCGAGTCTGGGAGTATTTGGAGGACGGTTGTACGTTTTGGATCGAGGGAGTTTTGTGGATCCGACATCTGCGGGGGTGCGGGTTTATGATGTGAAGACGGATGCGCTTGTGGCTGGTCCGATCAATACGGGACTACCGCCTTCGGGTATTGCATTTGTGGGCAGTGTGGCTGATTTTAATGGCGATTGTGTGGTTGATTTTAGCGATTTTTTGGCTTTTGCTTCCGCGTTTGGGAAAGCAGCGAGTGATGCTATGTTCGATTTGGATGGCAATGGTTCGGTCGATTTTCCCGATTTTCTGGTTTTTGTTTCGGAATTTGAAGGGGAATAAAAAGCCTGTATCCGCGTTCAAAAGAGAGGTTTGTATGAGTACCAGACAACGAAAACGGCATGTGAAAAAGGGTCTGGTGATGGTCAATACCGGAGATGGCAAGGGCAAGACCACAGCGGCGCTGGGAGTGATGACCCGCGCCTGGGGGCGTAAGATGCGTGTGGGTGTGATTCAGTTTTTGAAGCACGAGAATGCCAATTTTGGCGAGATTCGCGCGGCCAGGCGCATGGAGATCGATTGGATTGGTACGGGCGATGGGTGGACGTGGACGAGCAAGGATATCGATGAGTCACAGGCTCGGGCATTGCGCGGTTGGGAAGTGGCGCAGGAGCGGATTGCGAGTGGCGATTACGATCTGTTTATTCTGGATGAGTTTACGTATTTGATGGCTTTTGGCTGGTTGGATGCAACAGAGGTGGTGGATTGGCTGCGGGAGCATAAGCCCGAGATGTTGCATGTGATTATTACGGGGCGGGATGCGCCCGATGCGTTGGTTGATTTCGCCGATATGGTGACAGAGATGCGCGAGGTTAAGCATCCGTTTAGCGATCAGGGTATTGTTGCGCAACCCGGGATTGATTTTTGAGATGGATGAGTTTATCGATCGGCATGAATATTACGATTTGAAGCGCGATGGGCGTTTTTTGATCGCGGAATTGCTGGTGCCGCATCAGGTGCTGAGTACGTCGGCATATCGCGGTGGTTTGTGCGAGGGTATCCGATATCTGGTGAATCACCAGAGTTGTGAGGGCAATGGACACGATGCGCGGTTTGCGTTGATTAAGCAACTGGGTGAGGTGGGCTATCATCGCCATGTCTGTTCAGAACGCGGTTTGCCGCCGGATGCGGTTGCGCTGATGAGTACGGCTGCGAATATGCATTATGCGGCTCGCGTTGTGGATACGCATGCCGAGTTGCGCGTGTGTGCAGTTGTTACCGCAGGTGTTGAGGGCAATGCGGGGTGTGCGGGCGATGGGGCGAGTTGGCACGAAGAGGATGCCGGGTGGCGCCATCTTCATGAAGGTACGATCAATGCGATGGTGTTTATCAATTGGCCGCTTACGCCAGGGGCGATGGCGCGGGCGGTGGTGACGATGACCGAGGGAAAGTCTGCCGCGCTTCGAGATCTCGCTGTTTCGAGTCGCTATTCTCAGGATCTCGCAACGGGTACTGGTACAGACCAGTACTGTATTGCCGCGCCTTTGGACAAGACACGGGTGCCCAAGACCAATGCGGGGCATCACGCAAAATTGGGCGAGTTGATCGGCAAGTCTGTGCGCAGGGCCACGCTGGAGGCACTGCGGTGGCAAAACGGTTTGGAAGGGTCTTATACGCGTAGTGTTTTTCACGCGTTGAAGCGGTTTGGATTTAGAGAGGACCGTTTTTTGTCGGCGATGGAGAGACGGCTAAAAGCGGGTGATTTTGCGTTGTTGAAGAAGAATCTCAAGTCCGTTGTTTACGAACCGCGCGTTTCGGCGGCGGCTTATGGGTTTGCAGCGGTTTGGGACCGGGTGCGGTATGGGACGCTTTCACATGCTCTGGCAGATCCAGTGTTGCGTCAGCAGGCAGCGATATTGGCGACTTCGTTGGCGGCGAGACCAGATGTCTGGTTGTCGTGTTACGAGCAGTTGCGCGTGGATGAAAACGCATTTTTGGAGGTTGTTTACGATGCATTCGCGCTTGGATGGCGTTTGAAATGGACGTGACAATTCTCGAACCGGATCCGATTTTGCTTCTTTGCGCGGTCGTTTTAGATGGTCTTTTTGGCGATCCTGTTTATGCGTTGCATCCCATTCGTTTGATGGGTGCGACGCTGTCTTTTTTTGAGCGGGTGCTTCGCGGTCTGCGTTTGGATGGTTATGCAGGTGGGTGTTTGCTGTTTTTGTTGCTGGCTGCGTTTTGGGTGGGGGTTGTCTGTGTATTGGCTTGTGTGTTGCATGATGTCCAATCTGGGGTGGGTTGGATTTTTCAGGTTTTTGTTTTGTACTCTATGATTGCGCTCAAAGATTTGTGCAAGCACGGGTTGGCGATTGATCGCGCTACTGATCTGGAGCGTGCGAGAGAGGCGGCGTCTATGCTTGTGGGACGCGATACCGATGTGATGGATTTTGCGGCTTGCCGGCGTGCGGGTATGGAGAGTTTGAGCGAGAATGCTGTGGATGGTTTTGTGTCGCCCGTTTTTTGGTACGCTATACTGGGGTTGCCGGGTGTTGTGCTTTTTAAGGTGGTCAGTACGATGGATTCTATGGTGGGGTTTAAGACGCCGCAATATCGCTATTTTGGCTGGTGTGGGGCGCGGCTGGACGATGTGCTCAATTTTATTCCGGCGCGTTTGACGTATTTGGGGATGGTGCTGGTGGCGTTTTTTATGCCCGGATGTTCTGCCCGCAAGGCATTGCTTATCGGGTGGCGGCAACACGCGCTTGTTCCGGGTCCAAATTCCGGGTGGAGCGAAGCTGCGGCTGCAGGCGCTTTGCAGAGGCGATTGGTCGGTCCTGTTTGGCAGGGAGGGACGCTGGTTACAGATGTGTGGTTGGGCGATGTGGATGATCCAGAGGGCGGTCAATCCGGGGATATGCGCCGTATGTGTGCTTTTGTTATTGTTACCTGTTTGCTCGCGACAGGGCTGGTGGTTTTATGTGTGTTCCTAATTCCAGAGGTGCGCGGTGGCTGAGGCAATTCTCAAAACACAAAATCTCGCTGTGGGTTACAAATACGGCCGTCGTCCGCCTCGCGTTGTGGCACGCGATATAGATGTGTCGCTCCATCGCGGTGAGTTTGTGTGTTTGCTCGGTCCCAATGGTGCGGGGAAATCCACGCTTATCCGCACGCTTGTGGGAATGCAGCCGCCGCTCGATGGACATGTTTATCTTATGGGGCGGGATATTGCGGATATGTCTGCTACTGAGGTTGCCCAGGTGATCAGCGTGGTGCTGACGGATCGCATTGGTGTTGGTATTATGGCTGTGCGCGATCTGGTCGGTCTGGGGCGATATCCCCATACGGATTGGATCGGGCGCTTTACAGAGGAAGATGAATGGGTTGTTTCCTGGGCTATTCGGGCAGCCCGCGCTGAGGATCTGACATATCGCAATGTGGCTGAACTCAGCGATGGCGAGCGTCAAAAGGTTATGATTGCACGCGCGCTGGCGCAGCAGCCCGATCTTATGATTCTGGATGAACCTACGGCTTTTCTCGATCTGCCCCGCCGCGCTGAGATTATGGCTTTGTTGCAGGATCTGGCACATTCTACGGGTAAGGCGATTTTGCTTTCAACGCACGATTTGGATTTGGCACTGCGCTGTGCAGACCGTATTTATCTTTTGCCTTTTGAGGGTGCGTTGCAGACCGGTGCGCCTGAGGATTTAATTCTCAATGGCGCTTTTGAAGATGTGTTTCAGAGTGATGGCGTGCATTTTGACGCGGATACGGGTGCGTTTAAGCTCAATGCACAACGCGGTCACGCCCCAGTTGCAGTGTCTGGGGAAGGACGGCGCGAGTATTGGACAATACGCGCGCTGGAGAGAGCCGGGTTTCAAGTGGGAGATGCGGGGGCTGAGTGGCGTGTCGATATTCGGGAAGGGGATGCCTGGTGTGTTGAGCGCGGTGGCGTGGTTAGGGAATACGATTCGATTGCCGATTTGATTGCGGGACTAAGGGGATGAGAGAATGATCGGGATGGAAGTTCAATATAAGGATGATGCGCAGAGGGGATCGCGGCACGCGGTTATTATGCTGGGGTTATTTTTGTTGCTTCTGATCGCGTTCGGTTTGAGTTTGTCGCTGGGGTCGGTTCATATTCCATTGGTGGCCTTGTTCGGCATTCTTACGGGTGGAGAGGTGTCTTCTGCGGCGTGGGCAATTATTGTTCATACGATTCGATTGCCCAAGGCGATTACCGCTGTGCTGGCAGGTGCTGCGCTTTCTGTGAGTGGGTTGCAGATGCAAACGCTTTTTCGCAATCCGCTGGCAGACCCTTTTGTGCTGGGTATCAGTGCCGGGGCGAGTCTCGGCGTCGCGATTGTGGTGCTGACGGTGGGGACGGTCGGCAGTGCGCTTATCGCGGGGTTGGGGTTCCTGGGCGATTTGGGTTTGGCGGTTGCGGCTATTATGGGTGCAGCCGCTGTGCTGGGATGCGTGTTGCTGGTTTCTCGCAGTGTGCAGAGTGTGATGACGTTGCTGATTTTGGGGCTGATGTTTGGATATGCGACGGGGGCTTTTGTCAGTATTCTGATTTATTTTAGCGTTCCCGAACAAATTCAGTCGTACATTTTGTGGACTTTTGGCAGTTTTGGCAGTGTGACCTGGCGACAGATGCCCGTGCTCATTTCTGCTATTTTTGTAGGTCTTTTGCTGGCGTTTTTGTGTATTAAACCGCTCAATGCACTGTTGCTGGGGGAAAATTATGCGCGCAGTATGGGTTTGAATGTCAAGCGCATTCGCTTGTGGATTTTGATCAGCGCGTCGATTCTGGCGGGCGCAACGACTGCTTTTTGCGGTCCGATTGCGTTTTTGGGGCTGGCTGTGCCGCATCTTTGCCGCAGTCTGTTGCATACGTCGGATCACCGCGTGCTTATGCCTGCGGTCACTTGCCTAGGGGCGACGCTGGCACTGCTATCCGATCTGATCGCCCATTTGCCGGGTAGCCAATTTGTTTTGCCGCTGAATGCGGTGACGTCCCTGATTGGCGCACCGATTGTGATCTGGTTTATTTTACATCGGAAAAATTTGAGTCAGGCGTTTTCGTAGGGGCTTCAATTATTGGTACTCTGCTCGAGGGTTTCCAGCCAGCGATAGCCGTAGGTCGGGATGTTGGATGACGGCGGGGTTGTGTTATTGGTAAACATGTCGAATCGTTCGACTCGCAGACGGTAGCTGTAGTTGTGCCAGGGCTGGAAGTTCACGATTTCACTGCGGAATGCTTCGCCATTGACGACGTTGCAGTACACGGCGCCGCATGGGGTTCTGTGGGGTCCTACGGTTATTTCTTCTTCTGTGCCCGTCACTTCGGTTTTTGAGACTATTTCAGTCAATACGTATCGCCCGTCGCTGTACTGGTTTGCATTGAGGGTATAGTGATAACCGGCTTCGTAATCAAAGTTGGTGATGATATCGTCGTATGTTACATTGTTAATTAGCAGGCAAAAGTCGTCAATTTGCGCGCATTTTACCCGCGTTGGTCCCACAGTTAAGGTTGTAGGAGTGGATGGCGCAGGGGTTTTTTCTATTTGTTCCAGCAGGCGATAACTGTATTGGCCAGCATCCTGCGGGGGTTCTTCTCCATTATAGGGATCGTATTTGCCGATCCGCAGACGATAGTTGTAGCCCGCTTCAAAGCTGAAGCCTTCTATGCTGTCGTAGAACAATGAGCCGTCAACAACCATGCAGGTCTGTTCGCCGACGCCGTAGCATCTGGCCAGAGCAGGACCGACGGTTACTTCTTGTATTTCAATGTATTCGGAATTGTTCGGGTCTAACGGACCTATGCAGGCAGTAAGGAACAGTGCGAAGAGGAAAAACCATCTGGTGTGCATTAGGTTACTCCTTTTTGTACGGCGAGGTAATGGTTTAGGTATTAAACATCGTGAAGGGCAAATGGGTTCCCTGATATGAACATTGATTGACTTTCTAAGGTCAGTCCCTTAAATTTTCTTCTCAGAAGAAATATAGTCTCACGCTTGCTGAAATGATAAAAGAAAAGCAAGTTTTGCAGCAGAAACGAAGGAGGTTCACTATGGCTGAAACAATGCTCAAAGAAGATGGTCACCTGCTTTTGCCCAAAGAAGTACTGGAGTATCTACACCTCCATCCAGGAGACCGATTGAATATTGTTATTCAAAACAATGGAGATGTGGTTATAAAATCGAATCTGCGAGATGTCCGAGATTTGAAAGGTATTTTGCCCCCCCCCTCTAAGCCGGTCTCTATTGAGGATATGAAACGGGCTATTCGTTTGCGAGGTAGTAAAAATCAATGATGGGCTTGGATACCAATGTACTCGTTCGTTATCTTACGCAAGATGATCCTGAACAATCGAGAATCGCAGCACGCGAAATTGAGACAGATAACGTCTCCTTTTTCATCACATCCATGGGCATGTGCGAACTGGTTTGGGTTCTGGAAACGGCATATAATTATGACAGGTCAACGATTTCAGACACACTTAGAAAAATACTTCAAACACGTCAATTCGCTTTTGACAATAAAGCACTGATGGAGAAAGCACTGGCCGATTATAAAAAAAATAAAGGAGATTTTTCGGATTATCTACTTGGTCATAAAAGCAAACAAGCTGGATGTAATAAAACACTCACATTTGATCGTGCTCTCAAAAATCATGCGCTATTTCAAATTCTTTGAAATCGGAAGTTTGTTGTGTCACTCGTCACTGTAACCCTTGATACCGATTTTTCCACCAGTTTTTCCTCTCACCTCAAGGCAGTTCCCCGCCGATTTTTTGATCGTCCTTTCTGCGTTTGATCTATTTTCTCAACCATCTGCCGTCCGTTGATGCACCCGTTGTGTACGGTTTTATCCGAAAAGCCCGTAAAACCCAACAGCTTTAGCGTTGGGAGTAGTCACCCATTAAGCCTTGACAGTAATGTGAGAATTGATTATCATTTCTTCATGCAAAGAGCGAATCAACAGCAGAGAGCGAAACAGCAGCTGACCGTCTTGCGAGCCCTTAGCGAAGCGGATGGCCCCCTATCCGCCAGGGAACTGTGGAGCCGCCTGAGCGGAAGCGGAGAGAGTGTCGGTCTCGCCACGGTATATCGCGCGCTCCAACGGGGTGTTGAGGAAGGCACGCTGGAGTCGGTTGAGGGGTTGGGCCGCGGCGTTCGGTACGAGCCCAAGGACCGCGAGCATCACCATCACTTTCTTTGCTCG